>JBFKXW010000032.1:0-13878 GCA_041637915.1 Pseudomonadales bacterium
ATCTCTACGAAGGGCTCGGCGATGGCCGTTACGAAGCCAGCCCGGCGTTGTTTGATCTGGTACAGGCGTGTCATGACCGGCTGGCGCAACAGGTCGACACGGTACGCGGTGGCACGATGTGCCGTCCGGCCCCGGAACTGATTGCGCAGATCAGCGCCGTGCGCAATGGCACCACACCCGCGCCGGCGGCGGAGCGTGCCGCCCAGCCCCCCCCTGCGCCGACTGGCAATGTCGCGGTCGAACCTGCCAGCGCGGAGCAGGAAGGGGTGGCTGCAGCCGGTGTGCCCGAGGTGGATCAGGAACTTCTGGATATTTTTCAGGAGGAAGCGCGCGAGCTCATCGAGCAACTCAAACAATTCAACGCGGCTGCAGAAAAGTCGGGTGACCTGACCGTCTCTGAGGATCTGTATCGGGCCCTGCACACGTTGAAGGGCAGTTCCTACATGGCTGGCCAGAACCTGTTGGGACAGCTGGCTGAGCCGATGGAGAAATTGCTGAAGGAGATGCGATCGCGCCACGTCATTCTGACGGACCCGGTCAAGGAACTGCTGCGCATGATGACCAACCTCTTCGAGGATGGGCTCAATGCGCTTCTGCATGCACCCCTTCAGCAGATTTTGGGTATGGATGCATTTCTGGGGCGTTTGCACCAGGTCCGTGATGAGGTCCTCGCGGACACAACAGAAGGCGTCAGCGAGGAACCCGGCAAACGGTCGGCAGCAGAGTTCCTGCTGCGTGGCATCGATACGCTGCTGTCTGTAAACGATCGGTTCGAAGAATGGGTGCAGGCGCCGGGTGCGGACGAAGCGGGCGCACTGCGTCAGTCGATGCAGTCGCTCTGTATCGGAGCGCATGCGGCCGGCCTGCAGCCGGTCAGCCTGCTGGCGAAGAACCTGGAGCAGACCTACGGCGAGATCAGTCGCGGCGAGTACCAGGCGGATCACCCCGGTGTGCTGGATGCACTGCGGGACGCGCACGAGCAGTTGATGATGATCATGGACCAGGTCGCGGCTGATCAGGAGACTGCGCCGGTGGAGGGCGTGATCCATGCCCTGCGTCAGGCTGCCCAGGCTGCAACCGCTGCAGCCAGTGATTCCGTGCTGGAAGACCTTGATGCTGACCTCGTCAAACTGTTCATCGAGGAAAGCCAGGAGATCGTCGAGCGTGCCAATTCGCTGTTCCAGGAATGGTGCGCCACACCGGAGAACCTGCTGCCCGTGGCGGAACTGCAGCGTGAACTGCACACCCTGAAAGGCGGGGCGCGGCTGGCAGAACTACCACCACTGGCCAACGCCTGTCATGCGCTGGAGGATGTCTACGGCGCCATTGGTGCGGAGCGCCTGCAGGTTGACGAGCGTTCCCGCCATCAACTGCAGGTTGCGCATGACTATCTGGGCGAAGCGCTGGCGGAGTTGCGCAATGCCGGTCGTTGTCCCCCTTCCGGGGAACTGGTCGTAGCGCTACGCGGTCTGCTCGGGCCGGCGCCGGGTACCAGTGAAAAAGTGGCGCAGGACCAGCGGGAAGTCGCCGCACTCTTTTTCCAGGAATGTGGCCAGCTGATTTCCAGCGTGGCGGGCAGCCTGCGTGCATGGCAGCACCGTCCCGGTGACGTCGAGTATTCAGGCATTGCCCGGGAGAAACTCGCCGCGCTGATCGGCGACGCACGGATCGGTCAATACAACGAGATCGCCAGTGCCGGGACCGGCCTGCTGGAACTGCTCGACGCCGGGATCGCCGGGGAACCGGACTGGCCGGCGCTGAACAAGAAACTCGACAGCTTGCGGAGCCACGCCACGCTGGTTGCGCAGAAAACAGGTTATGCCCTGACGACTGGCTCGGATCAGGCTGACGGCGGCCCCAGCCTGCCGGTCGATGCGGATATGGGTGCGGTGCCGGCTCGTGGCCGGCGTCGCACCGTAAAAACCATATCCGGTGAGGCGCCGGAGGACCGCAAGCAGGATGGCGACGCCAAGAAGTCCTCCGACGAGATGATCCGGGTTGCCTCCGGCATGCTCGATGGACTGATCAGCCTCGCGGGTGAAACCAGCATCAACCGCGCCCGGATCGGCCAGCAGGTCGGTGATTTCGTGTTCACGCTGGATGAACTTGAGATGACGATCGAACGACTCCGTGAACAGGTGCGCCGGTTGGAAATAGAAACCGAGGCACAGGTCATGTCCCGCAAGGTGGCACAGGAGGAGAGCGCCGAGTACGCCGACTTCGATCCGTTGGAGATGGATCGCTATTCCAAGATGCAGCAACTCTCGCGGGGACTGATGGAGAGCGCGTCGGACCTGCAGGACCTCAAGCAAACCCTCGCGGACAAGGCGCGCGATACCGAGACGCTGATTGTGCAGCAGTCGCGCACGCAGACCGAGCTGCAGGAGTCCCTGATGCACACCCGCATGGTGCCATTCTCGCGAATGGAACCACGTCTCGCGCGCATCGTCCGCCAGGTCAGCCGGGAGCTCGGCAAGAAGATCCACTTCGAGGTGGTCAATGGCGATCGCGAAATGGATCGTACGGTGTTGGAGCGCATGGTCGCGCCGCTGGAACACATGTTGCGGAATGCCTGCGATCACGGTGTCGAAACGCCGGAAGTGCGCAAGGCCGCCGGCAAGGACGAGACCGGCCACATTCAGTTGACGCTGACCTCCGAAGGGAACGACATTGTGCTGGTGCTGCGGGATGATGGTGGTGGGATCAAAAAGGAAATCATCCACAAGAAGGCGATTGAGCGCGGTCTGGTGGAGCCTGACGAGAAGCTGTCCGATTTTGAGATCCTCCAGTTCATCCTGCAGGCGGGTTTCAGCACCGCGGAGAAAGTCAGCCAGATCTCCGGCCGTGGTGTCGGCATGGATGTGGTGAACAGCGAAATCAAGCAGCTGGGCGGCCGCATGTTTATCGACTCTGCGCCTGGCAAGGGCACCAAGTTCACCATCCTTTTGCCGGCCTCGGTAGCGCTCAACCGCGCCCTGATGGCTCGCATCCTGGATGACGTGTATGCCATTCCGCTGAACAACATTGAGGGTGTCGTGCGAATCTCGCCGTTTGAACTCGATAGGCTGCGCAAGGAAGAGCGCCCGCTGTTTGAGTGGGGTGGAGACCAGTACCAGCTGCAATACATGGGGCGATTGTTACAACCCAAGGCGGAGTTGCCGGTGTTGGTACAGGACCAGGCGCCGGTGCCGCTCTTGCTGGTGCGCAGCGGAGACTTTCTTGGTGCGTTCCAGGTCGATGGACTGCTGGGCAGCCGCGAAGTGGTGATCAAACCGCTGGGTGGATCATTCCGCGGCGTGGAGGGTGTCTCGGGCGCCACCATCCTGGGTGATGGTGGCGTGGTTATCATTCTGGATGTCCCGGCGCTGGTGCGCGTGTTTGCCGGTGAGGGCATCCGGGAGGTTTCCAGCGTGCAGGGCGACTCCGGCGATGACGATGTCATGCGCCAGTTGAAGGTGCTGGTGGTCGATGATTCCGTCACCGTGCGGAAGGTCACTACGCGTCTGCTGGAACGACAGGGCATGCTGGCGATGACGGCCAAGGACGGTGTCGAGGCGATCTCCGTGCTCGAGGACGAAATTCCGGACATCATGCTGCTGGATGTTGAAATGCCGCGCATGGACGGCTTCGAAGTGGCCACGCAGGTGCGCCGTAATGCGCGCACCCAGAACCTGCCGATCATCATGATCACCTCGCGGACCGGCGGAAAGCACAAGGAGCGTGCACTCGGGATTGGCGTTAATGAGTACCTTGGCAAACCCTTTCAGGAAGATCAGTTACTCCGGCATATACGCCGCCTGACCGGTACTGAACGCGACGAATCTGACGAAAGCTGACGACTGCGGTGATCCAGAAAGCCGCACGCGGACAGGTAGGCCTTCTTTGTGAGGAGGAGCCTGTCAGTGACAGCCTCTCGGAAGTCCTGCACCACGGTGGCTTCCGGGTGTTGTCCACCCTCCCGGTCAGCGGAGCCGCGTTGCCAGACCTGCAGGCGGACGGTGTGGAGGCATGGATCGTCGTACCACCCAATGACGCTGCAGCCGCCGCGCAGCTGGAAGCTCTTCTGAAGCGTGCGGGGGTGCGCTACCACCTCGAATCACAGGGTGAGATGGAGCTGTTTGGCGAGGCTTTCATCCGCTGGCAGGACCGCCTGCTGCAGGATGTCACGACCCTCCTCGGTCAACCCAAACCGGAGCCGGAAATTGTCTATACCCGTCCGGCCGCGCGTCCCCAGTGCGCTGCTCCCGATGGCCTGGAGATCCTGGTGCTTGCCTCGTCCCTGGGGGGGCCGCCGGCGGTCAAAGCCTTCCTGGACGGACTCCGGCCGGGCTTGCCTTTTCCATTGCTGTACGCACAGCACATCGAACCGGAACAGCTGGAATCCCTGGCGCGGGTACTGGCCCGGCACAGTCATTACCAGTTGCGCATCGGGCAGGCCGGAGATGTCGTGACACCGGGCGTCGTGACCCTGGTCCCGGTTGCCGAGCGGCTCGATGTGACGGGCGGCGGCATCCTGCGGAACCCGGGCTGCCCCTGGTCGGGGCCCTATCGACCCTGTCTGGATGAGGTGATCGATGCAGTCACGGCGGTCTATGGCGCGCGCGCCGGCGTGGTCGTGTTCAGTGGCATGGGGGACGACGGCAGCCGGGCGGCCGCACGGCTGGAGCGTTCCGGCGGGCGCGTCTGGGCGCAGGACGCCGCCAGCAGTGGGTGCAGTTCCATGCCGGATGCGACGCGGGCCTATTGTCAGCGGCCCTACTCGGGTCCGCCCACAGCGCTCGCCAGCAATCTCTCGCTGCTGTATGCGAGAGCGTGAAAAGTTGCCGGTTGCGCTCCGCTAAGCCAGAATCCCTGCATGGTCACCGACATCCAGAGTGCGCCGGAAGGCGAGAAAACCTATCGCATCAACACCATTGCCGGGTTGCTGATTCCGCTGCATGGCGTGAACGTCGTACTGCCCAACGAGGCGGTGGCGGAAATTGTCGGTTACGTGGAGCCGCGTGCGGTCGCCGGCGCGCCGCCCTGGTTTCGCGGGATCCATGAGTGGCGTGGCCTGGAAGTGCCACTGGTCAGTTACGAGGTCCTCAATGCCCGACCGGTGCCGGCGGGTGTCAGGCCGGAGCGGATTTGTGTCCTGAACGGTGTGGGTGGTAAACCGGAACTACCTTTCCTGGGCTTTCTGTCCAATGGGATTCCGCGGCTGGTGCGGGTACATTCCGATGAAATCTCGGTGGCGGATCAGAAGAAAGGGCCGGCGGATGCACTGGTGGTGCAGCTGAAGGAGGCCGGTGAGGCTGTCATCCCGAATGTCAGCCTGCTGGAACAAATGATTCTCCGCACCCGCAGCAAATGAGCGCGACACATCAGCGGAAGTCCCCCCACAGGTACTGCAAGAGTGTCAGCATGACCATTGGCGCGGTTTCCGTGCGCAGAATGCGCGGCCCACAGGACACCGCCTGATATCCGTGTGCCTTCAAAGTATCTTTTTCTGTCTGTGTCAGGCCACCTTCCGGGCCACAGCAGAGCAGCGCGCCGGCCGGTGCCGGGGCATCGCTGCTGAGTGGCTCGCCCAACGGGTCCAGTAGCAGACGGAGCTCGCCCGGCTCCGGTGCTGCAGCCGTCAGGCCGGAAATGTCGGTGACCGCTTTCAGCACAGGGATTTCTGCGCGTCCGCATTGCTCACACGCGCTGATCAGCACGCCGCGCCAGTGTTCCTCCTGCTTGCGGTTGGCGCGTGTTTCGTGGCCGGGTGATCGTGCCGCTGCAAACGGAATGATGCGCTGCACACCCAGTTCGGTGGCTTTCTGCAGCGCCAGGTCGAACAGCCTGGCCTTGGAGACACCAATCGCCAGTGTGGTCGGCAGGTTGCTGGGAGCGGGAGCCGTTTCACTGCTGGTAAGTTCTACTGCGGCTGCATGACGCGTTACCGTCCCCAGGTGCCCCAGGTAGTTGATGCCATCCCCGTTGAACAGGCAGACGTCTGCCCCGGTGCGAAGTCGCAGCACGTGCGCAAGGTGGTGATGGGCACTGCCCAACAGGCTGACGGTCGCTCCGACGGTCAGGGCTTCTTCGCAGTAGAAACGCGGGACGCGGCTCATCGCCGTGCGGTCAGCCGTTTGCTCGTCGTGCGCTGAGACCGAGGTTTTGCCAGATGGCCAGGGAGGGGCCGGCCTGATTCAGGGTATAGAAATGAATGCCGGGTGCACCGCCGGCCAGCAGGCGCTCACACAGGCGGGTAACCACCTCCTCACCAAACGCGCGGATACTGTCCAGGTCATCCCCATAGGCCTGCAACTGCTTACGAATCCAGCGTGGAATTTCTGCGCCGCAGGCGTCGCTGAAGCGGGCCAGTCGGGTGTAGTTGGTAATCGGCATGATCCCGGGCACGATCGGGACGGTGATGCCGCTCGCCTTGCAACGATCCACGAAGCGGAAGTAGGCGTCCGGGTTGAAGAAATACTGGGTGAGTGCGCTGTCTGCCCCGGCTTCCACCTTGCGCTGGAAATTCTGCAGATCCACTTCGAGGTCGGGGGCCTCCGGATGCACCTCCGGGTAGGCGGCCACTTCGATCTCGAAGTGGTCTCCAAACTGGTCCCGGATGAAGACCACCAGATCCGTGGCATAGCGCATGTCTCCTCGGGAAAGGCCCACGCCCGAGGGCAGGTCGCCCCGTAATGCGACGACACGGCGGACGCCGCGCTCCTGGTACTCGGCCAGCAGATCCCGGATCGCGTCCGGGGCATCACCGACGCAGGAGATGTGCGGTGCAACAGGCGCCCCGCCCCGTTCCATCAACCCGAACACCGACTGCTTGGTGCGGTCGCGGGTGGAGCCGCCCGCTCCGTAGGTCATGGAATAAAAGTCGGGCGCGACCGCCTGCAGGCGGTCAAAGGCCTTGTGCAGATTGTCGAACCCCTTCTCCGTCTTGGGCGGAAAAAACTCGAAGCTGTAACGTTCCGTGTCCAATGCCGCCGCAGCCTAGTACCGGTAGTGTTCGGGTTTGTAGGGTCCTTCAACCGGCAGGCCCAGATAATTCGCCTGTTCACTGGAGAGTTCCGTGAGCTTTGCGCCAATCCGGCCCAGATGCAGACGTGCCACGTGCTCGTCGAGATGCTTCGGCAGTACGTAAACCTTTTTCTCGTACTGATCCCCCTTGGTCCACAACTCGATCTGTGCAAGCACCTGATTGGTGAAGGAATTGGACATTACAAAACTCGGGTGCCCGGTTGCGCAGCCCAGATTCACCAGCCGGCCCTCGGCCAGCAGGATGATGCGACGACCGTCGGGGAGGATGATGTGATCGACCTGCGGCTTGATGTTTTCCCAGTCGTATTTATTCATCGATGCCACATCAATTTCGTTGTCGAAGTGCCCGATGTTGCAGACGATGGCCTGGTTCTTCATTCTGGTCATGTGGTCATGGGTGATGACGTGATAGTTGCCGGTCGCGGTGACGAAAATATCCGCCTGTGCCGCGACGTCCTCCATGGTCACGACCCGGAAGCCTTCCATCGCGGCCTGCAGTGCACAGATCGGATCAACCTCGGTAACCCAGACCGTGGCGCCCAGCCCACGGAAAGCCTGTGCACAGCCCTTGCCGACATCCCCATAGCCGAGCACAACGGCGATCTTGCCGGCGATCATCACGTCCGTGGCGCGTTTGATGCCGTCCATCAGGGATTCCCGGCAGCCGTACAGATTGTCGAACTTCGCCTTGGTGACCGAGTCATTGACGTTGATGGCCGGGAACGGCAGGGCGTTGCGTGCAGCCATCTGGTACAGACGCTGTACTCCGGTGGTGGTTTCTTCGGTGACACCACGGATGTTTTCCCGCATGCGGCTGTAGTAGCCCGGGTTCGACTGGACGCGCTTGCGAATGGCGGCAAACAGTGCGGTTTCCTCTTCGCTGGACGGGTTGTCGAGCAGGGTGGCGTCCTGTTCCGCGCGGGCACCGAGATCCACCAGCAATGTCGCATCACCGCCATCATCCAGGATCATATTCGGGGTGCCGCCGTCGTGCCATTCGAGAATGCGATGGGTGAACTCCCAGTATTCGTCCAGCGTTTCGCCCTTGTACGCAAAGACCGGCACGCCACTGGCGGCGATCGCAGCGGCCGCGTGATCCTGGGTGGAAAAAATGTTGCAGGATGCCCAGCGTACTTCCGCGCCCAGTGCAATCAGGGATTCGATCAGCACCGCCGTCTGGATGGTCATGTGCAGGGAGCCGGCAATTCGCGCTCCTTTCAGCGGCTGGGCGTTGCCGTATTCCTCGCGGACCGCCATCAGGCCCGGCATCTCGGTCTCGGCGATGGCGATTTCCTTGCGTCCCCAATCAGCCAGTCCGAGGTCGGCGACTACGTAATCAGGCGTATCGTTTTTCGTGGCAGGTGCGTTCATGCGTACAAATTCCTCAAAGTAATTCTGGTTCAGACGCCGGCATCATTGCGCAAAGCGTCGGCCCGGTCCGTTTTTTCCCAGGTGAAAGATGCTTCCGTGCGGCCGAAATGGCCGTAGCTTGCGGTTGGACGGTAAATAGGCTGTCGAAGTTCCAGCATATCGATCAGGCCTTTCGGGCGGAGGTCGAAATGCTCCCGGACCAGTTCAGCGATGCGCGTATCCGGCACGCTGCCGGTCCCGAAGGTGTTGATACTGACCGAGGTGGGCTCCGCCACGCCAATGGCGTAGGACACCTGAATCTCGCAACGACGCGCGAGGCCGGCGGCGACCACGTTCTTGGCGGCATACCGGGCCGCATACGCTGCGGAGCGGTCCACCTTGGATGGGTCCTTGCCGGAGAAGGCGCCGCCGCCATGCCGGGCCATGCCGCCATAGGTATCCACGATGATCTTGCGGCCAGTCAGTCCGCAATCGCCCATCGGGCCGCCGATAATGAACTGGCCGGTGGGGTTGATGTGGTACAGCGTGTCGGCATGCAGCCACTCGCTCGGCAGCACGTGCCGGATGATTTCTTCCATCACGGCTTCACGGATATCCGCCTGCTGGATCTCCGGGCTGTGCTGGGTGGAGAGTACCACCGCGTCGATGGCGACCGGCTTGCCGTCTTCATATCGCAAGGTGACCTGGCTTTTCGCATCGGGACGCAGCCACGGCAGCACACCGTTGCGGCGCAGCTGGCTCTGCCGCTCCACCAGTCGGTGCGCGTAGAAAATCGGCGCGGGCATGAGCGTTTCTGTCTCGTCTGTTGCGTAGCCGAACATCAGGCCCTGATCGCCGGCGCCCTGCTCCTTGGTATCGGTTTCATCCACGCCCTGGCCAATGTCGCGCGACTGTTTGCCGATGGCGTTCAGGACAGCGCAGCTGGCGCCATCAAAGCCCACGTCGGAACTGTCGTAGCCGATATCGAGGATCACCTGACGGACGATGTCCTCCAGATCCACATAGGTGGATGTGGTCACCTCGCCGGCAACCACTGCCATGCCGGTTTTCACCAGCGTCTCCACGGCGACGCGGGCCTGTGGGTCATCCTTGATGATGGCATCCAGGATGGCATCCGAGATCTGGTCTGCCATCTTGTCCGGGTGGCCCTCGGAAACGGACTCGGACGTAAACACGTTGTATTCGGACATAAATATGATTACTCGGGCATATTCAGGAGGTTGCGCGTCGGTACCCGCGACGCTCGGGCGCGTATTGTAGCGTAAATCGCGGCGTGATTTGCCCGCCGGCAGTGTGCTGGGACAGAATAGGCGCCCACTCTGGCCGCCCCACTGGATGGAGCCCTCATCGATGCCAACCCGCAGAGACCTGGCAAATGCCATACGCGCGCTGTCCATGGACGCCGTTCAACAGGCCAAGTCCGGCCACCCGGGCATGCCGATGGGCATGGCCGATATCGCCGAGGTGTTATGGCGGGATTTTCTCTCGCACAACCCGACCAACCCGCGCTGGATCAATCGCGATCGCTTTCTCCTCTCGAACGGCCATGGCTCGATGCTGCAATACGCCCTGCTGCATCTGTCCGGGTACGACCTGAGCACGGATGATCTGCGCAATTTCCGGCAGTTGCACTCAGCCACACCCGGTCATCCGGAGTACGGCTATACCCCGGGCGTGGAGACCACCACCGGCCCGCTGGGCCAGGGCCTCGCCAACGCAGTGGGCATGGCCGCTGCTGAGAAACACCTGGCAGCCCGCTTCAACCGCGAAGATCTGGACATCATCGACCATTACACCTGGGTGTTTCTCGGTGATGGTTGCCTGATGGAGGGGGTTTCTCATGAAGCCTGCTCACTGGCCGGCACCTGGGGCCTGGGCAAGCTGATCTGCTTTTATGATGACAACGGAATCTCGATTGATGGCGAGGTGCAGGGCTGGTTTACGGATGACACGGCAGCGCGCTTCAGGGCGTACGGCTGGCAGGTGATTCCGAACATCGACGGCCATGATGAGCGCGCGATCCGCACTGCGATTGAGGCGGCCCGTGAGGACGCCGCGCGGCCCACGCTGATCTGCTGCAAGACCACGATCGGCTTCGGTTCGCCGGGCAAGCAGGGTACTGCGGGTGTGCATGGCGCGCCGCTGGGCGATGAAGAGATTGCCCGTGCCCGCGAGACCCTGAACTGGCCGCACCCGCCGTTTGAAATTCCGGAGGACATCCGCGAGGCGTGGTCCGCGCGGCAACGAGGCGCCAACGCGGAGCGCACCTGGCAGGAGCGCTTCGAGCGGTATCGTGCCGCGCACCCGGAGCTGGCCGCAGAACTGACCCGGCGCATGACCGGCGAACTGCCGGAGCAATTTGCCGAGCAGGCGCAGACTTACGTGCGCATGGTGCAGGAGTCTGCTGAGGACATCGCCACACGCAAGGCTTCGCAGAAGGCGCTGAATGCGTTCGGCAACATGCTGCCGGAGCTGATCGGAGGGTCGGCGGACCTCGCAGAATCCAACCTGACACTCTGGAATGGCGCGGAGGGCTTCTCCGCTGAAAATCCGGCCGGCAACTACCTGTATTTCGGTGTGCGTGAGTTCGGCATGTCGGCCATCTGCAACGGGATCGCCCTGCACGGCGGGCTCATCCCCTACTCCGCCACGTTCCTGATTTTCATGGAATATGCCCGCAACGCGGTGCGCCTGTGTGCGCTCATGAAGCAGCGGCAGATTTTCGTCTATACCCATGATTCCGTGGGGCTCGGTGAAGATGGGCCGACGCACCAGCCCGTCGAGCAGTTGGCGAACCTGCGTGCGACGCCTAATCTGGATGTCTGGCGTCCCTGTGACGCAGTGGAGTCGGCGGCGGCGTGGAAATGTGCCCTGGAGCGTGCCGATGGACCCAGTGCGTTGGCTTTCTCGCGTCAGGCGCTGCCGCACCAGGCGCGTGGTGAGGCGCAGCTGCGCCAGATTGAACGGGGCGGTTACGTCCTTGCGGATGCCAGTGGAGCGCCGGATGCAATCATCATTGCCACCGGCTCCGAAGTGGCCCTGGCGATGCAGGCGCGTGAGCGACTGGACGGGGAGGGTATTGCGGTCCGGGTGGTATCGATGCCCTGTGCAGAGAGATTCGCCCGGCAGGATGAACAGTGGCAGGAGCAGGTGCTGCCTGCAGCAGTCACCGCACGGGTTGCCGTGGAAGCTGCGCATACCCAGAGCTGGTACCGTTACACAGGCTCGCAGGGTGCGGTGATCGGTATCGACCGGTTCGGTGAGAGTGCGCCGGGTGGCCAGGTGCTTAAGGAACTCGGCATTCATCTGGACGCAGTTGTCGACGCGGTACGGACGGTGTGCGGCAGGCGCTGACATCGGCCCACATTTCGGTGGCTCGGGTGATGGGGCGGCAGTTGCGGAAGTGACGGAAGCGTCGGCGGAGCGGAATTGAGGGAGAGGTCAACGTGGCAGTGCGGGTAGGAATCAACGGCATGGGCAGGATCGGCCGCGGGATTCTGCGGGCGTGGCTGGATGCCGGCCGGAACGACATTGAGATTGTGGCTGCCAATGATCTGGCAGACCCTGCACTGATTGCTCATTTGCTGGCGTACGACAGCACCCATGGACCGCTCGGTCAGGAAGTCTCCGTGGCGGGCGACGCCACCCTGCGGGTGGGGGAACGGACGTTGAGCCTGTCCGCGGAACCCATGCTGGGTGCGCTGGACTGGGGGAATCGTGGTGTCGATCTGGTCTTTGAATGCACTGGCCGATTCAAGAATGCCGCGGACATGCAGGGTCATCTGGATGCGGGCGCACAACGGGTATTGCTCAGTGCGCCCGGGGGCAAGGATCTTGACCGCACAGTGGTGTTCGGCATCAACCACGAGCAGCTGACCCCGACCGACCGGTTCGTCAGCAACGCCTCCTGCACGACCAACTGCCTTGCGCCCATCACGCAGGTCCTGCATGCGCATTTCGGCATCACCAGCGGACTGATGACCACGGTGCACTCCTACACCAATGACCAGATGTTGCTGGACGGACCCCACAAGGATCCGCGGCGCGCCCGCGCGGCGGCGCTTGCAATGATCCCGACCTCCACGGGAGCAGCGGATGCATTGGGGCTCGTTCTGCCGGAGATGAAAGGACGCATGACTGGTTATTCCATGCGCGTTCCGACCCCGAATGTTTCCGTGGTCGATCTCACAGTGCATCTGGAAAAGGAGGCGAGTGCCGAGCAGATTGCCAAAGCCATGCAGGTCGCGGCCGATGGCCACCTGCGCGGTGTGCTGGCGGTCAATGAAGCGCCGCTGGTCTCCGGTGATTTCAACCACAACCCGGCCTCTTCGGTGTTTGATGCAACCCAGACGCTGGTGCGCGGTGAACTCGCCAAGGTACTGTCCTGGTACGACAACGAGTGGGGTTTCTCCAATCGCATGCTGGATGTGGGCGCGTACTGGGGCGGCCTGGCCTAGGGGGCGGACATGGCGGTGAATGTGAAACGCATGGCAGACCTGGACCTCTCCGGAAAGCGGGTGCTGATCCGGGTCGATTTCAACGTGCCGATCGCCGAAGGTCGGGTCACCAGCGATGCCCGGATCCGTGCAGCCCTGCCAACGATTCAGGCGGCGCGCGATGCCGGGGCTGCCGTACTGCTGATGTCGCATCTGGGGCGGCCCAAGGAAGGCGTCGCACTGGAGCTGCAGCCGGAAGTCAGCCTGGCGCCGGTCGCCGCCCATCTGGGCTCGTTGTTGGGCTGTGATGTGCCCCTGCTGCGGGACTGGATTGATGGCATCGATGCGGCTGCCGGCCAGGTGGTGCTGCTCGAGAACGTCCGCCTGCTGCCAGGCGAAAAGGCAGACGACGAGGCACTTGCACGGAAGATGGCGCGCCTGTGCGATATTTTCGTGATGGACGCATTCGGCACGGCTCATCGCGCGCAGTGCTCCACGCACGGGGTGGCCCTGGCCGCTCCGGTCGCCTGTGCCGGGCCCCTGTTGTCGGCCGAGCTGGACGCGCTGGAACAGGCACTGGCGGAGCCGCGGCGTCCACTGGTGGCAATCGTCGGCGGATCGAAGGTGTCCACCAAGCTCCAGGTACTGGATCGTCTGGCAGAAATCTGTGACCAGCTGATTGTCGGCGGCGGTATCGCGAATACGTTTCTGGCGGCAGCCGGGCACCCGGTGGGGGGCTCGCTGCATGAAGCCGACATGATCCCGCTGGCAAAAAAACTGCTGGAAAAAGTCGATATCCCGATCCCGCAGGACGTCATCGTGGCCCGCGAGTTTGATGCGGCGGCCGAAACGCGCGTCAGCACCTGCGATCAGGTTGGCGAAAGTGAGATGATCCTCGACATCGGCCCGGCCGCGGCGGAAGATTTTGCCGCCCACCTGGCGGGTGCCGGCACCATCCTCTGGAACGGTCCGGTGGGCGTGTTCGAGATGGAGCCCTTTGCGTCGGGCACCCGGCGAATCGCTGAGGCGATTGCCGCGAGCCCGG
>JBFKXW010000033.1:0-13786 GCA_041637915.1 Pseudomonadales bacterium
CCTACGACGTCCGGGAAGTACTGGCACGCATCGCGGACGGCTCCCGCTTTTTTGACTTCAAGAATGAATACGACAGCCAGACCGTCTGCGGGCACATCGCCATCAAGGGCCAGAAATGCGGCGTCATTGCGAACAATGCCCCGATCACGCCACAGGGCGCAGCGAAGGCAGCACAGTTCATCCAACTGTGTGACCAGTCCGACACGCCGCTGCTGTTTCTCCACAACACCACGGGTTTCATGGTCGGAACGGACGCAGAACAGAACGGCATCATCAAGCACGGCTCCAAGATGATCCAGGCGGTGGCCAACGCCCGCGTCCCGCGACTCTCCCTGGTGATTGGAGGCTCTTATGGCGCCGGCAATTACGCCATGTGCGGACGGGGTCTGGACCCCCGCTTCATTTTCGCCTGGCCAAACTCCAAGGTGGCCGTGATGGGGGGCGCGCAGGCCGGCATGGTGCTGAAGATCGTCACCGAAGAAAAACACGCCAAGATGGGCAAGGAAGCCGACCCGCAAATGCTCGACGTGATGGCAAAGGCCACCGCTGACAAGCTCGACAGCCAGTCCACGGCGCTGTACGGCACGGCCCGCCTGTGGGACGACGGCATCATTGATCCGCGCGATTCCCGCAATGTACTGGGCTACCTGCTGGACATCTGCCGCGAGGCAGCACTGCGCGACCTGCAGGGAAACACATTTGGCGTGGCGCGATTCTGATGCACATGCTCCAACGTCTGCAGACATCGTCGCACCCACTGCTTTTCCCCTGCATGGCGCTGCGCCGGCGGGAAACGCCGGGTGGTCCCACGCCCAGGCACGCTGTCGGCGGCCTCCCCCGCGACCACATTCGATTCATTACCAAGAGGACTCCCGCATGATCTTCACCCAGGAACACAACGAGATCCGCCGCACTGTCGCGCGGTTTGTCGCCGAAGAGATCAACCCACACGTCGATGAATGGGAAAAGGAGGGCATTTTCCCCGCCCGGGAACTGTTCAAAAAGATGGGCGATCTCGGCCTGCTGGGTATTACCAAGCCGGTCGAATACGGCGGCATGGGGTTGGATTACACCTATGAAGTGGTTTTCGCCGAAGAACTCGGCGGCGCCCTGTGCGGTGGTGTCCCGATGGGCATCGGTGTACAAACCGACATGGCCACCCCGGCACTGGCCCGCTTCGGCAGCGATGAACTGAAAAAGGAATTTCTGGCACCGGCGATTGCCGGGGAGATGGTCGCCGCCATTGGTGTGAGTGAGGTGACTGGCGGGTCCGACGTGGCCGCGCTGAAAACCACCGCGCGCAAGGATGGCGATGATTACATCATCAATGGTTCGAAGATGTGGATCACCAACTCCACCCAGGCCGACTGGATTTGCCTACTCGCCAATACCGGCGACGGACCGGTACACAAGAACAAGTCGCTGATCATTGTGCCAATGGATTCCCCCGGCATCGTCGTATCACCCCGCCTGAACAAGCTGGGCATGCGATCCTCCGATACCGCGCAGGTGTTTTTTGACGATGTGCGGGTACCACAGCGCAACCGGCTGGGTGCAGAGGGCATGGGCTTCATGATGCAGATGGTGCAGTTTCAGGAAGAACGCCTGTTCGCCGGCGCCAACGGCATCAAGGGTCTGGAAAACTGCATCAATGCCACGATTGATTACTGCCGGGAGCGCAGCACGTTCGGCCAGCCGCTGATCGACAACCAGGTCATTCACTTTCGCATGGCCGAACTGCAAACCGAGATCGAGAGCCTGCGCGCCCTCGTGTACCAGGCAGCCGAAGAGTACGTGAATGGCAAGGATGTGACCCGGCTGGCGTCGATGGCGAAGCTGAAGGTCGGCCGGTTGGGCCGCGAAGTCACGGATGCCTGCCTGCAGTACTGGGGCGGACAGGGCTTCATGTGGGAGAACCCGGTCTCCCGCGCCTTCCGCGACACCCGGCTCATTTCCATCGGCGGCGGTGCCGATGAGGTGATGCTGGGCATCATCTGCAAACTGATGGGCATTCTGCCGGGCAAGCGTAAATCGGACGACATCTCCCCGGCAGCGAGCGAGGCCAGTGAAAATGCCACTGCCTGACACCACCACCCTGCTATTGCAGGCGGAAGGCCCCTTCCTGCACGTCACCCTCAACCGGCCCGACTGTCGCAATGCCATGAGCCTGCAGATGGTGCGCGAACTGATGGCGGTGCTGGATGCCGTGCAAGGGGACGCCCGCGTGCGTGTCCTGGTATTGCGGGGAGCAGAGGGACATTTTTGCGCCGGCGGAGACATCAAGGACATGGCCGGCGCACGCGCGGCCGCCCAGCAGTCAGCCGGCGATCCCTACTACGAGCTGAATCGGGAATTCGGCCGCCTGCTGGTGCAGGCAGAGAACGTTCCGCAGGTGCTTGTTGCAGTGACCGAAGGCGCGGTACTCGGCGGCGGTTTCGGACTCTGCTGCATTTCTGATGTCGCCCTGTCCCATGCAGATGCGCAATTCGGTCTGCCGGAGACAACCCTCGGCCTGCCGCCAGCCCAGATCGCGCCGTTCGTGGTGAAACGCATTGGTCTGACCGCCGCGCGTCGTCTGGCTCTCACTGGTGCCCGGTTCGATGGCGTCGCGGCCTGCGCACTGGGCATCGTGCACGAGGTCGCGGCAGACAGCGATGCGCTCAATGAATTGCTTGCATCGACGCTGCGACAGATTCGCAAATGTGCGCCGGGCGCCAATGCGGTCACCAAGCAGCTGATGCTGAATGTGGGTCGTGTTGATCTCGATGAACTGTTGGACGGTGCTGCGCATTCATTCTCCGCCGCGGTGCAGGGTGCAGAGGGTGTCGAGGGAACGATGGCCTTCATCGGCAAGAGGAAACCCAGCTGGAGCGAGCAGGAAGAAACCGCATGAATCGTTTTCACAAGGTGCTGGTTGCCAATCGGGGCGAGATCGCAGTTCGGGTGATTCGCGGCGCACAGGCACAGGGGTATGCGACTGTCGCCGTGTTTTCGGAAGCGGACGCGGACGCGCTGCATGTGGCGGTGGCAGATGAAGCTGTCTGCATCGGCCCGGCGCCCGTCAGCCAATCCTATATGAACATCGAAGCATTGCTGGAAGCCGCACGCTGCGCCGGCGCAGAGGCGGTGCACCCGGGCTACGGATTTCTCGCCGAAAACGCAACATTCGCCCGTGCCTGTGCGGATGCTGGCCTGGTGTTCATCGGGCCCTCCCCCGAGAGCATCGAACTGATGGGCAACAAGCGGGCCGCCAAACTCGCGATGCTCGATGCAGATGTGCCCTGCGTGCCGGGTTACGAGGGCGCGGAGCAGGACGACGAAACCCTGATTGCAGAGATCCGGCGCATTGGTTTCCCCGTCATGATCAAGGCAGCTGCCGGCGGTGGCGGTCGCGGCATGCGCCTGGTATGTGAAGAGAGTGACCTGGCCCGGGAACTCCAGTCGGCCCGTTCCGAAGCGCTCCACGGATTCGGCAGTGACGAACTGATTCTGGAAAAGGCCATTATCAGACCGCGCCACATCGAGATTCAGGTGTTTGGCGATGAACAGGGCAACTGCATTCACCTGGGCGAACGGGACTGTTCAGTACAGCGGCGTCATCAGAAGGTGATTGAAGAAGCGCCCTCTCCCGTGGTGGATGCTGCGTTGCGGGCGCGCATGGGAGACACCGCCGTCCGTGCGGCGCAGAGCTGCCAGTATGTCGGGGCCGGCACCGTCGAGTTTCTGCTCGACGAGGAACGAAATTTTTACTTTCTGGAAATGAACACCCGGCTGCAGGTGGAACATCCGGTGACCGAGTGGGTGACCGGGCAGGATCTGGTGACCTGGCAGTTCCATGTGGCGCAGGGCAACCCGCTCCCGATCAGCCAGGAGGACGTCCGCCTGGAGGGGCATGCCATCGAGGTACGCCTCTATGCGGAAGAACCCGGTGAAAACTTCATGCCCCAGACCGGCACCATCCTATCCTGGAAAGCCGCTGGGGGCCCCGGTGTGCGGATTGATGCCGGCATTCGTCCCGGTCAGGCAGTCACGCCCTATTATGATCCGATCCTGTGCAAACTGATCTGCCACGGGCGGGACAGGGAAGAGGCGCGCGCCCGTCTGATTCGCGCATTGGATCAATCCCGCCTGCTCGGCGTGACGACCAACCGGCGCTTTCTGCTGGAACTGCTCGCGCACCCGACCTTCGCCGATGGCGCCGCCACCACGGCCATGATCGATCAGGAGTTCGGCGCGAATGAGACGCTGCGCCCTTATGAACCCTCCGATCGGGAGTTTGCCCTCGCCGCACTCGTGCATGCCCATCAGTTTGGTCATGGCATCGCGCCCGCCGGGCTGCGGCTGCCGGTTTCACAGCGTCTGACGCTGGCGCACGGAAGCATGCGACATGAGATTCGGGTGCAGCCCGATGCCCGGTTGCCGGGCCGGATTCACATCCGCGTTGGAGACAGTCCGGCAATCGAGCTGGAACTGCACGCGCTGGACGACCGTCACATCTGCTTCAGCGAGGCTGGCGTACACCACCGGGTGTCGTACGCGCGTGAGGGCGGAGTGATCCACCTGGCCACGCAACGGGGCAGCAATGCGTTCACACTGCACACTTGGGATCCACCGGCCGCCACGCATGCCGCAGGCAGTGGGCAGGTCCTGGCGCCGATGGACGGAGCCGTCGTGCAAGTCGCCGTGGAACCGGGGCAGACTGTGGAAGCGGGCCAGACCCTCCTGATCATGGAGGCGATGAAGATGGAACACACCCTGCGCGCCGGCGCCCCCGGCACGGTTTCCGAAGTCCGCGCACAGGCCGGAGATCAGGTGAAAGGCCGGCAGGTGCTGGTCTTCATCGATCCGGACTAGCGGATCGCTCCGGCTTGGATCACGCTTGACCCCGTACTTCACTACAGGGTTTATGATGATAGGAGTGATTTCCACAGGAGCCACAAATGCACGTGCTCACCTCCGGAAAAGTAGCTGCCCGCGCCGGCATCGGGACGGAGAAACTGCGCTTCTATGAGCGCGAAGGCCTCGTACCTGCCCCACCCCGAACCGAATCTGGCTACCGGCTGTACCCACCGGAAACGGTGGATCGCATCCGCTTCATTCTACGGGCCAAATCACTGGGATTCTCGCTCTCCGACATCCGTGAACTGCTCTCGCTGCAGGATGGTGCCGGCTCCAAGGCCGAGGTGCACCAACTGACCCGCGCGCACCTGGATGCTGTGACAGAGCGTATCCGTGACCTTCAGCGCATCCAGGGCGTGCTGCAGGAACTGGAATCCTGCTGCAGCCGACGCGGTTCCGCGAAAACCTGCCCGATCATCCGGGCACTGTCTGAACGGGACGAACTGCTGGAAGGAGTATCCGCGTGAATCATTCCTCTGATCATGCCTGCTGCGGCAAGGACGCAGCCAAGGAACAGCAAAAGGAACAGGAAACGGCCGGTCATGCCTGCCATGATGAGGCTTCTCCGGCGCGTTTCGACTGGTTGTTGTGGGGCTCCCTGACGACCGTGGGTCTGCTGGTTGGCCTGCATTATGTGCCCGCTGACTGGATCAGCCTGCCCGGCACACTGCAGGAAATGGCCGCGTCTGCCCACGAAATTCTGCACATGATGCTGTGGGGCATCCTGCTGGCCATCGTGTTTGTTGGCATCCTGTCGCACATTCCGCGCGAATTTGTGCTCTCGCTGCTCGGCCGGGGCGGCACGGCCGGTGGCATCCTGCGGGCCACCGGCGCCGGCGTGCTGCTTGATCTGTGCAGCCATGGCATTCTCGCCGTCGGCATGAAACTCTATGAACGCGGTGCGAGCATCGGACAGGTCATGGCCTTTCTGCTGGCCAGTCCCTGGAACTCCCTGTCACTCACCATCATTCTTGTCAGCCTGATCGGGGTCGGGTGGACACTGGCCTTCATCGCGCTGTCTGCCGTCGTCGCCATGCTGACTGGCTCCGCGTTCGATCACCTCGTCGCGCGCGGTGTGCTGCCCGGCAATCCCAACAGCGTGCAGCAGGATGGCGAATTTCGCTTCATGCCCGAGGCCCGAAAAAGTCTTGCGAATACGACATTTGACCTCCGATTCCTGATCGTCACGCTCCGCGAAGGTATGACCGGCTCCCGGATGGTGCTGCGCTGGTTGTTCTTTGGCATCGTGCTGGCGGTGATGATCCGGACTGTGATGGATGTCCATCATTTCCAGGAATGGTTTGGCCCGACACTCGCCGGCCTGCTGGCGACCATGGTGGCAGCCACCATCATTGAAGTCTGCTCCGAGGGCTCCGTGCCGATCGCGGGCGACCTGTTCCAGCGCGCCGGTGCACCGGGGAACTCCTTCGCATTCCTGATGGCAGGCGTCAGCACCGATTACACCGAGATCATGTCACTGCAGAACACCACCGGCTCGTGGCGCATCGCGCTGTTTTTGCCACTGATCAGCCTGCCCCAGATCATCGTGGTGGCGTTGCTGTTGAATCAGCTTGCCTAAGGGACGACGCGGGCGCGTCCGCTGCGTTGTGCCCGGTTTTGCCCCCCAGCCTGTCGTGACGTTCGGTGGATGGGCGCCTCACCCGGCAGGATGCCGTCTCAGCCCCGGGTTTGCACGTAGTGACGCCAGAGCAGCCGCGCCGCGCAGCCGCGCCAGGGCTGCCACTCTCGGGCGATTTCATCCTGCAGGCCGGGATCGGGCGTCCCCGCCAGTCCCAATACTTCCTCCATGGCGCGCGCCAGCGCGAGATCACCCAGCGGCCAGACGTCGTTCCGCTGCATGGCAAACAGGAGGTAGATGTCTGCAGTCCATCGCCCCACGCCACGCAGCGACATCAGGGACACGCGTGCTGCCTCATCATTCATCTGCTCCAGTGAGGAGAAGCTCAGACTTCCCTCCAGCACGCGTTCCGCGACCCCAATGCAATATCCGGCCTTCTGACGCGTCAGGCCTGCGCGATTCAGGGCGGCCACATCGTGCTGCACAATCGTTTGCGGCGTCACTTCCCCGAGAAACGCCGTGAAACGTTGATTGATTGCGGCCGCAGCCTTGTTGGAGAGTTGCTGACTGATGATGATATTCACCAAGCCGGAAAACCCGGCTTCACGGACCCAGTATTCCGGCACCCCATGCTGTGCCACGATCTGCGCCAGTGGCGGATGCGCTTCGGTGAGCACCTTCACGCCGCGCCGGAACGCCGCTTCCCCGTTTTGTCTGCGCCCTGCTCCCACGTCCGGCACCTCTTTGCTGGGAGAGCGTAGTATAATTCGCGGCCAGTCAGATCGGGCCCCAGCATGGAAATCTTCCGCGAATTCACCTTTGAAGCGGCACATCGGCTGCCCAACGTACCGCCGGGCCACAAGTGTGCCCGTCTGCACGGCCACTCCTTCCGGGTCGGCCTGCACGTGGAGGGCGAGGTCGGCGCGGACACCGGCTGGGTGATGGATTTCGCCGATCTGAAACAAGCCTTTACGCCGATCCGGGATCAGCTGGATCATCACTATCTCAATGAAATCGGCGGGCTGGAGAACCCGACCAGCGAGAACCTCGCCATCTGGATTTGGGAGCGTCTGCAACCGGTACTGCCGGGTCTCTCCCAGGTGACCGTCCGGGAGACCTGCAACGCCGGCTGTGCCTACCGGGGCAGCTAGCGGCGCACGATGACGATTGCACCGCAGGCGGAGCACCTCGCGACCGCGCGAAAGCCCATGCAGGCCCGGTCACGCAAGCGTTTTGAGGCCATCCTGAAAGAATCCGACCAGCTTCTGTCCACCGAGGGCCTGCACGGATTCTCGATTCCCGTCGTGGCTGAAAACCTTGGCTACAACCGTCGCACGATCTACGCGCTGTTCCCCTCCCCGTTCGCAATTCTCAACGAATTGACCCGGCGCCATGTGCAGGCACTGGAGCTTGAACTGGCAGAACAGCAGGCCGACCTGAAATCGCGTCCGGAAACCACGATCACCCAATACATCTGCACTGCCTGCAATTACCACAACAGGCATCCGGCCGGCCGGCTGCTCATTCTGGGTGGCGCTGTCAGTGACCAGGGATTTCGTGCGCAGGAGTTGACCGCACACAGGCTCGGGAGGCTGTGCGCCCTGCTGATTCGCGCCAGCGGCATTATCCTGCCCAAGGCGCCGCCCGATATACCGGTGGTCGCGGTGGAACTGGCCGTTGCCTGCATGCGGGTCTCGTTCGCCAACCACGCGCACGTCAGTCATGCCTACGCAGTGGAAGCCGCGTTCGCGATGCTGACCTATCTGGCCGCATGGATTCCAGAGATCGGGCGTGTGGATCGGGCCCGGATTGAGCAGGTCACCGCTCAGCTTTTCACGAAAACCATCTGACCGGTCCAGCACGACGCCCCGCTGCGCCGGCATCCAGCAGCACCGCAGGGGAGAAGCCGCAAGAAAAAATGGGGCCGAAGCGGCCCCATTTCTCGAGAACTCAGCCGGGCGCTCAGGCCGCTTTCTGTCCCGGCGCGGTGTCCGCGACTCCGTCCTGCTTGCGTCCCTGGAAGGTGTCCATGCTCTTGTAGACACCGAACAGGTCGCCCACCAGGAAATCGAACAGGCGGGTTGGCAACAACGCCTTGGCCCAGATGGACAGGTACACGGTCCACGGACGGCGCACCCAGATGGAGCCTTTGCGCATCGCGTTCCAGACCACATCGGCGAACGGGCCCGGCTCCAGAATCGGCGCCAGGAACGGCGCAGTCACGCCGCTAAACATGCCGGTATTGATGTAACTCGGGCACACAGTGGTCACACGCACGTTGTGATACCCGGCCTGCTCCAACTCGATGCGCAGGGAGTCGGACCAGCCGACCACGGCCCACTTCGAGGCGCAGTACACGGACATCCGCGGATTCGAGACCGTGCCTGCTGCGGAGGCGACGTTGACGATCCGGCCGGAACGCTTTTCCATCATGCCGGGGAGAAATGCGTTGGTGACATACATCAACGCCTCACTGTTGATGCGCATGGTGTTCTGAATCTGGTCGTTGCTGTGCTCCCAGAACGGAGCGCCCACGATGATGCCGGCACTGTTGAAGAGGACATCTACATCGCCATGCTCCTTCAGGACCTTGGCAGCATTGGACTCAATCTTCTTGCGGTCTGAGACATCCACCGGATAACTGTGTACGTCGCCACCGCGCGCACGCAACTCTTCCACGGTTTCCTGCAGGGCCTCCTGATTGATGTCCCAGATAATCAGTTTGGCGCCTTCTGCTACTGCGTGCTCACTGAACAGCCGGCCCATGCCCATGGCTCCGCCCGTGACCAGCACGGTCTTGCCTGCGACTGAATACATGCGTCTCCTCCGGAATAACGCCACGTTGCGTGGCAAAATCGAGGAGAGAATCTATCACAGCGGCCCGAATTCGTCCTCGATTCGTTCCTTGCGGGCAACGCGTAGCTTCTCGCGACGCTCGTCGGCGTCCTTGTCGGTGCGCCAGATGACATGCGGGAACAGGATCACGCGCAGCAGGCCCACCAGCATGATGAAATAAGTCACGGAGAAGACGATCCCGCAAAACATTGAAACATATTCAAAATTCGGGGACAGGTACTTGATGCCCCACCAGGACGCCACGTCGACAAAGGCGGCGGCCAGACCGGCCGGGAAAATCATCTGGTAGGCGCGAATGTGATTGAACTGCATCGAGAACGGGATACCGACGATCAGGAAGCTGGTCGTGAACCCGAACAGGTGGGCATGCGTGAAGGCAATCAGTTTGCCCAGCGACATCTGCTCAAAATACGCTGCCGCAGAACCATGCAACTCCAGTTGATAGGCAATTTCCGACGCACCAAACGCGAACGCCACACCGTACAGGGTGACGGCAAATGCGAGACCACGCTTCACGCCGGTCGGGAAGTGATACAGCTGCATGTCCTCGCGGGACACCTTGAACGGCACGGTCAGGACATTCAGACCGATAAAGGCGAAGTAAAAAAGAAACAGCGCGATCGGTCCGCCGATGGTGATCCACTTGCTCTTCTCGGGCGGAACCTCAATCACACCCTCGCTGGTATCAAGCTCGGCGAACAGATCAAGTTCACCGGCAGATTCCTCGATGAGCGGCTCCGGTTCCGGCGTGGCCTCCGGCGCCAGCGCGTCCGGTTCACCAAAAAGATCATCCGAACCACTCAGTGCGTCATTGGCGGGCTCTTCGGCAAACAGATCGTCACTTTCTGCGAACAGGTCATCCTCGCCTCCAAAAAGATCCGTGGATGCCTCTGCAAGCAGCCAGGGGGCGGACGGGTTCTCATGATGTGCGCTGGCCGTGCCCCAGCCCCACAGCAGCAGGCTCAGGAGCAACAGATGCCTCATGCGCTTATTTCCCGCCCAAGCGCAGGCGGATGATCGTGGTCGCCTTTTTCACTGCCATGACGATCGCATCATCCAGCGTATCGACCGCTTCCGGTGTCTTGAGCTTGCTCGCCGGATTTCCCTTCAACTTCGCGTAGATGGCAGATTCCTTCGCAGCCGGCACATGCTTCGTGTTGACCGGCACAACATCCTGAATGACCAGTTTGCCATCGGTGGAGACCACCAGATAGAAGGGCTTTTCCTCGAACACCGCCGGTTGAATGATCGCAATGCCGGCCGGACGACGATTTTCATTCAGTGGAATGTAGATCGTGTTCTGGTCCCGCTCCGTCAGTTCCAGGCCAATCTTTTTGGCGGCAGCAAATTCTTTCTCGGTGAGGATCGCATCCATCGGCTTGTATTGTTTGATGCCGGGATACAGTGCCTGCACCTCCCGCGGAATCAGGTTGCTGGTATCCAGCCAGTCACCGGGCTCGGCCTTGGTGGAAAACTTTGAGCCAGGGTTGGACTTGGCACGCACTTCCTCACCGTTGGTATCACCATCCCCGTCACTGTCGATCGCCTCAATGACTTTGAAGCTGGCGATCTTCATGCCGGCCTCCTTGTAGGCCTCGCCATAGCCGTTCAGTGGCGTGCCACCACCATCCTTATGACAGGCATTGCAGGATGGGTTGTAGCCGTAGTTGCTCTTGTACATGCGCGCAAAGCCGGGCTCGGCCACGACCGGGGCCGCGATGACTGCTCCGATCAGCAGCACCATCGAACGAATCAGGTGTTTCATGCAGACCATCCTAAAAATCAAACATGGAGGGAATGGTATCAACCATGCGCTGCAGATCCTCGCTTCCCTCGGCACGGGCCTGATCGAGCAACTCCCGCTGGTGGGAGTCACCCGGCGGCATCAGCGTCCCCTCCTTGGCGGTGCCCAGATAGCGTTCGTAGTCCAGCGCGTCCGCGATCCCGTCCGTCACTTTGATCCGCTCGAGTACTTCCTGTTCGGTCTCCCCGCCCATGAAATTCAGCCGTGCGGACGGGTTGCCCCGGTGGCAGCCAAAACAATACTTTTCGTACACTTCGAGGACGCTGCCCTGCGTGATTTCCAGCGGCGGTACACCTTCCAACATGGCCTCGGACATGCCGCTGTCGTCCCGGCAGCAACTGCCCGGCAGAGGATCCACGCCCAGCGCTGTCAGCAGTGCGTCCATCACCAGCATACGGCGGAATGGTCCGGGTGCCAGCGCCTCGTCCAGCACATCACTGCGCAGCGCCTCGTCGAGTCGATTGCGGTCATAGTTGCTGTGCAGATCCAACAGGCGGCGATCGTTGTCACTGAACATCTGCGCCAGGCCAAACACCGCCTCCAGCGTTTCCGGCCCGTACATGGCTAGCGGTGCACGCGGCGTCAGCGGATCCAGCTCCGGCGGCAGTGGCGGCAGCTCATCGAAGGCGTCGATCTTCTCACCCTCCACGACCACCGCGCGCGTCATGACGCGTTCCTGCTCGCCGAAAATCACCTGACGTGCCAGGCCAAGGAAGGACGTCGGCGCCGGATCATCACTGAACGGGTTGCGACTGGGAATGTTGCCGTTGTCCTGGGCAATCCCGTTCGCCGGCCAGGCCACCTTCTGCAACTGCATCAGCGCCGGGTAGTCCGCCGGATTCAGGGAAAATTCACCCGGGCTGACCAGGTAGTGCACCGCCTGCCGCAGCATTTCCCGGCGGCATTCGGTGCCGTGACCCGGGGTATCTCCACAGCCGTCAATCCACATGCGCTGGGTGGTGGGAATGACGTTCCCGATGTCCGTCAGTTCGTCATATCGCTCGGGCACCGCGAGCCGGGCCTTGATCTTCACGCCGTGGTAGGTGGCGGTGTCGGCCTCGCTGGCGGGCACCCCGCGCGCTTCGAGAATCTGGTTGTAGATTGCCGGCTGGCCATTGGTCTCCTCCCAGGGACGCACTGAGAAGATCGGTCCCCCGCCGATGTGACAGGTCACGCAGATGGCACGTTTGGCATAGACAATACGGGGTGTACAGCCTTCGCAATAGTCGCGCACCAATTGAAACTCAAACCGGCCCGCCTGCTCGTTGTAGGCAATCACCTCGATTTCATTGGCATCTTCGACCAGCCCGAAATGCAGGCGCCCTTTCAGGTAAAGACCATAATCATGATCGGATTCGGCGGGCGTGCTGTCGACCGCCACCACGATCCGCGGTTTTTCAAAGAAAGCCTGCCCTTTCAGCAGGGAACGACCATCCGGGATCAGCACCGACGAGGGCTCACCGCCCTCTGCATCAAACTCAGACGCCAGTTCGACAAGCTTCTCGAAGGGATACGGCAGGCTGCCGTGCTCCTTGATGAGGTGATCAAACAGAGAACGCGTGCCGGCCGGCGGCAGGTCTTCCTCGGAGATGTACTTTGCGGTGAGACTGTTCTTGCGGGCTGCCTTCAGCTGGGCCGCCAGTTCCTGGATCCCCGGCTGGCTCTCAGCCGGTTTTTCTTCTTTCACAAACAGGTATGCCGCAGCGCCAACCGCCACGATCAGGATAAGGAAAACAAACCGCTTCACAATCTCTGCCTTTCCGTACGTTCCAGTAAAAACGGGGAGGCACGCCTCCCCGTTCTGATCCGAACCGACCGCGCCGGCATCACATCATCTTCAGAAACTCGGTCAAGGCGTGCTTCTCGTCCTCTGACAGGTCTACGCCGAATTGGTGCCCTTTATTTTCGACCAAATCGTCACACTTCTGGAACAATGGGCTGTGCGGGTTGGAACTGGTGAAATAGGCCACCGGCGTGCCCTTCTCCACCGGCAGCTTGATG
This sequence comes from Pseudomonadales bacterium, assembly GCA_041637915.1. Lineage (GTDB taxonomy): Bacteria > Pseudomonadota > Gammaproteobacteria > Pseudomonadales > JBFGWM01 > JBFJWR01. The sequence goes on from JBFKXW010000033.1 coordinate 13,140, forward strand.
AAGCCCTGACCATCCTCCCGCGGCGCCAGACCGAAGTCCATCGTGGTCACCGCGGTCTTCGGCGTCCGGTGCGGCGTAACCGCCGGATCATCCGACATCAGCAGTTCTTCCATCGCGATCTCGAACTGCTTGACCCGGCCACGCACGGTGTAGTCGATGGTCTGCCCATCCGGCATGTAGGTCAGTTCGCCCACGGAGTTGTTGTGCAGGAAGGGCGCATGAGCCCACACCGACAACAGAGAGATATTCCGCAGATACCCCGACCCACCACTGATCACGCGGGGTTCTCCGAACTCCATGCCACCAATCAGCGGGAACATGCGATTGATCTTCTTCGGTACGCTGCCCGGCGACGGCCATTCCTGGAACGTCAGTGAGGCATAGTCTTCCCAGATGTGCCCGACATTATGATTATCATGCAGTGCCCGGCACATGTTGGTGCCGATCTCATGGAACGGGCGCCGTTCGTCATTTCCTAGCCAGTCCTGACCGAGCATGCCGTCTCGGGCGAACTGGCGTGGCCGCAATTGACCCGTGGCCTCATCCCGCACCAGATACTTGGCCTGGAACGCCTCGGAAGTACGCTCGGCGGCACTGAACTCATACTGCCAGTAATCCTCCTTGCCGAAGACATGGCCGGCGGAGAA
>JBFKXW010000034.1:0-13747 GCA_041637915.1 Pseudomonadales bacterium
ATATTGTTCAGAATGGCCACCGCCTCCGGGGTCGTGACGCGGCTGATACTCAGGCTGCGATTGCCTTCCAGCATCGCCTTCACCTGCAGGTCGAACAGGCGCACCTGCTTGCCGAACAGGTCGGCTGCCTTGACCGCACCTTCACCGCCGGCCTGCACCTGCTTGAGGTTGCTGATCATCGCCGACGCCAGCGTGGCCTGGTTATGGGCGGTGGCGATCTGGTCGGCCGGGGCGCCGCGCTCCAGCAGCACCTTCACGATCTGGTTGTACTGCGCCTGCAGTTTCGGCAGTTGCCCCTCGTCGCCGAGGGAGGCCAGCACCTGATACAGCGCCTGCACCGTCTTCTCGCTCTTCAGGATCACGTCGGTGTTCTTGCCGACCCGGGTCCAGACCTGGTTCACCCCGATGATCTCGGCGCTGGCATTCTCCGGCGCGGGCGGCAGGTCCTCGCTCGGGTTGCCGTTCTGGAGCCGGTCGAGTTCCTGCTGGAACTCGGTCTTGGAACTGCGCAGCAGGGCGTAGGCGGAGGCGGTACCGCTCGCCGCTTCCGTGGCGTTCTTGGCGATCCGCTGGGAGAGCACCCGCAACTCGCCGGCGATGGCGATGTATTTCTTGTCGTAGGAACTCTCGCGACTCACCACGAAGGAAATGACGATGAGCGCCAACAGGGAAATGATCAGCAGACCCGCTCCCAGGATCAGACGCGCGGACCGGACGTCCCCCAAAACACGTACACGATTATCGGCCATTGTTTGCTCCCACCGAGGGTTCTTATCGATTCTGCCGGACGAAGACCGCCCGACCCGATTCCGTTCCATGACAGCAGCGCGCTCAGAGCGCTGAAGCCGTCTCCAGCGCCACTTCCTGAAAGGCATCCTGCGCTATCAGCGCTTTCAAATGAAAGATCGTCCAGTCTTCATCCTCGCCGCGAAGATAACTGCCACGCACATACGGATAAATGGTTTCTGGCACTTCACGAACTTCGCGGGAAAACGTGCCTTCCGACAGACGTTGCATACCGTGCACCGCATCCACCAGCAGACCCCGTGTGAGTTCCTCTTCCTCCACCACGAGTATGCGACAGCGCGAGGATGCCTGACTGGGATGACGCAACAGGAAGCGGCCGAGATCCAGAATTGGAGTCAGCCTGCCGCGGATATTGGCGATGCCCACGACCCAGTTGCGTGTTTTTGGAATCCGTGTGATACGCGGCATTTTCATGGTCTCAGCCACTTCACCGAGCGGAGACACGTAATGCTTGTTACCAAGAGAGAAACCAACACCACTCCAGATCGCCTCCACTGTCCGCTGCTGCGGCAGACCCTTGGCATTCTTCAGGCTGAGTTCCTGGATCTCGAGAAGCAGTGCGAACGGATCCTTGGTACTCATGGTGGGCCTCTGTCCGGTCAGGAAGCGCCGCCGCCGAGCAGGCTCTTGATCGTGTCTATGAGCACGTTCTCGTCGACCGGTTTTACGAGGTACCCCTTGGCACCCTGACGGCTACCCCAGACCCGATCAGTTTCCTGATCCTTTGAGGTCACAATGACCACCGGAATATGACTGGTCTCCGGGGTCTTACTGAGTTGGCGGGTTGCCTGAAACCCGTTCAGGCCCGGCATCACCACATCCATCAGGACGATATCCGGCAACTTCTCCTTGGCCTGCACCACGCCATCCGCGCCGTTGGCTGCCTCAATCACCTCGTGCCCGTGTTTCTCCAGCATCTTCCGGAAGGTATGCACCTCTGTCGGAGAATCATCCACAACCAGGACTTTTGCCATCAGCTCCTCCCCCGGCTCCGTTCGCGTGCGTGCATCGCGCGCTGTTCTGACTTGCTTGTTGTAGCCATCATCATTCTGCCGGACGGATATGCGCGCGAATGGTGCCCAGCAATTCGTCCTTGCTGAACGGCTTGGTCAGGTACTCATCCGAACCCACAATCCGGCCCTTGGCCTTGTCAAAGAGGCCGTCCTTGCTGGACAGCATGATCACGGGCGTGGACTTGAAGGACGCATTGTTCTTAATCAGCGCACAGGTCTGGTAACCATCCAGCCGCGGCATCATGATGTCGACAAAGATGATGTCCGGTTTGTTGTCTGCAATTTTCGCCAGCGCATCGAAACCATCCGTTGCCGTGATCACCTCGCAACCGGACTTCTTCAGCAGCGTTTCCGCTGTGCGCCGAATGGTCTTGCTGTCATCAATGACCATGACCTTGAGATTGGCGAAATTGTCTTCCATCAGTCGTTTTTTCCGAACCAGCACGCCCCGGGGGGCATCGTAAACGGCAGCTGCTGCGCACTCCGCCACCCGAAATAGGCTTGGAATTGTCCCACAACTGCCTGATTCCGGCGATACTTTTGGCAATGGCCGCCGCGCTGCAGCAGGCTACTAGAATAGTACAGGAACCTCGCGGGGCATAAGAATGACGAAGAAACTGGGCGTGGTCATGGATCCCATCCACCGGATCAGCTACCACAAGGACACCACACTGACCCTTTTGCTGGAGGCTGCCCGACGCGGCTGGGCGCTTCACTACATGGAGCCGGATGACCTGTACGTAGCGGGGGGCGCGCCGGGGGGCCGCTGCCGGCCGCTGCAGGTGTTCGCGGATGAGAAGCGCTGGTATGCACTCGGCGAACCCTCGGAGACGCCTTTGTCAGACCTGGACGTGATCCTGATGCGGCAGGACCCTCCGGTGGACAGCGCCTATCTGTATAACCTCATGGTGCTGCAACTCGCCGAACGCGAGGGCACATTGGTGGTCAATCGGCCCGGCCCTCTCATGGAACGCAATGAAAAGCTGTTTGCGCTGCGATTTCCCGACCTGGTGCCGGACACCCTGGTGAGCAGCGACCCGGCACAACTCCACCACTTCATTGATGACCGGCAGGACGTCATCCTGAAGCCACTCGATGGCATGGGCGGCACCTCGATCTTCCGGGTCCGTGCCGATGACCCCAACCGCAATGTCATTGTCGAGACACTGGTTGGATCAGGCCAGCGTCTGACCATGGCACAGCGCTTCCTGCCGGAGATCAAGGCCGGCGACAAGCGCGTGCTCATGATCGATGGGGAACCGGTTCCGTACGGGCTGGCGCGCATCCCCCGCGAAGGGGAAACACGCGGCAATCTCGCTGCCGGCGGTACCGGACAGGGCTTTGCACTGGGGGAGGCAGAATGGCGGATCTGCGCCGCAGTGGGTCCGGTGCTGCGCGATGAAGGCATTTTTTTCGCGGGGCTGGACGTGATCGGCAACTGTCTGACCGAGATCAACATCACCAGCCCTACCTGCGTCCAGGAGATCAACCGGGCGTTCTCTCTTCGCATCGAGGCGCAGTTATTCGACACCATTGAACAGAAGCTGGGCGGAACCGGGTGAGTTCCGGCGCGGGCCGGTCATCGGCTGGGATATAATCACATCCCATCACGCGCCCTGTTCCGAGCAGCATGACCGACGCCGACCGGGCTCTCCCGCCCAACGTAACACCCACTGACCGGCTCAGTTTTACTGCATTTCTGGCCGTGGTATTGCACGTCGCCCTGATCACCGGCATTGGTTTTGCCATGCCGGAGCCGGTGGCCACACCCCCATCGCTGGAGATCATCCTCGCGCAGCGTTCTCAGGAAACCGAGCCCGAAGAGGCCGATTTTCTCGCCCAGGCCAACCAGCAGGGCAGTGGCACCCTGCAGGAAAAACGCACCCCGACAACAGATCAGGTGGCGGACTACCACGAGGCGGAAGTACAGGAAACCGTCGCACCCGAGGCACCCCCTCCAGTGCCGGAACAGGCACTGCCGGAGCGCCAGACCATCACCTCGACCAGCGCCGCACCGGACCGCCTGGCGATCAGCGAGGAAGCCGAACAACGGCCAGAGCCGGAGCAGCCGGACAGCCAGGAGATGTTGCGCCGCAGCCTGGAGATTGCCAGCCTGGAGGCGCGCTTTGAAATGCAGCGTCAGGAGTACGCCCGCAACCCCAAGATTCTGCGGCTCACCTCCGCCAGCACCCGCAAGACCCGCGACGCCTGGTATCTGGAAGCATGGCGCCGGAAAGTGGAAATGGTCGGCAATCTCAATTATCCCGAAGAGGCGCGGCGCAATCGCATTTACGGCAGCCTCCGTCTGATGGTTTCACTGCAACCCGACGGTCACGTCAAGGAAATCCGGGTGCTGGAGTCCTCCGGACACCGCATCCTCGACGACGCCGCCATCCGGATCGTCCGGCTGGCCCAGCCCTTCGCGCCGTTCCCCAAGGATCTGCGGGATGAGGTCGATATCATCGAAATCATCCGCACCTGGAAGTTCGCCCGCACCCTGAGCAGTTTCTGAAGTCGATTTGCGGCGCCCGGCGGCTGCATCAATACTGTGGAAACCGGGGATTGAGACAACCATGGACAGTCTGCGCGATCATTTTCTGCTGGCCATGCCCGGCCTACAGGATCAGAACTTCTCACAAACGCTCACCTACATCTGCGAGCACGATGCGGCGGGTGCGCTCGGCATCGTCATCAATCATCCACTGGAAAACTCGCTGGCGGACCTGCTGCAAAATCTGCAGGGCGAAACCGCCCTGCTGCAGGCACCCGATATCCCGGTCATGTTTGGTGGGCCGGTGCAGGAGGATCGCGGATTCATCCTGCACACGCCTGGCGCGGTCTGGGATCACACGCTGGAGGTCTCGGAAGAGATCTCCCTCAGCACCTCCCGTGATGTACTGATCGCCATTGCCGAGGATCGTGGGCCGGCCGAGAGCCTGATCGCGCTCGGCTACGCCGGCTGGGGCGCCGGACAGCTGGAAGAGGAACTGGCCAGCAACGCCTGGCTTTCCGGGCCTGCCAGTTCAGACATCATCTTCCGGGTACCCAGTGAGCAACGGCTGATCGCCGCTGCGGAGCAGATGGGTATTGATTACCGGTTGCTCTCGGCGGATAGCGGCCACGCATGACGGAAGCCGCCAGCAATGCGCAGCGCCTGCTGGGATTCGATTTCGGACTGCGCTCGATCGGCGTGGCGGTCGGCAATCGCCTGACCGGCACTGCCACCCCCTGCGGCGCAGTCCGGGCCGACACCGGCAAACCGGACTGGCCGACGCTGGATGCCGTGCTCGCCGAATGGCAGCCGGATGCACTGGTGATCGGGCTGCCCCTCAACATGGATGACAGCGAGTCGGAACTGTGTGATGCGGCGCGACGCTTTTCCCGCAGGCTATCGGCACGGTATCATCTGCCCGCATTCATGGTGGATGAACGATTGAGTACGCGCGAGGCAAGCGGCCGGCTCAGCGGCGATCAGCAGACTGCCCGCTCCCGGCCCCGCTCCAAGGCGGAAACCGACGCCTCGGCAGCGTGTGTGATTCTGGAAACCTGGCTGCGGGAACACCATGACTGAGCACGACACTGCGCTGCTCCGCAGCATCCCGACGGTCGCTGATCTGCTTACCGACATGGCGGGTCAACTCTCCGCCCTGCTGGAGCAGCAGGAACGCACCGACCCTCTGTTTGTCGGGATTCACACCGGCGGCGTCTGGCTCGCCAGAGAACTGATGGACCGGCTCGGCCTGGACGGGCCGCTCTACGAGATGGATGTCTCGCTGTACCGTGACGACTACGACAGCCGGGGTCTGCACTCGGGCATCCGTGCCACGCTGTTGCCAGACAGTACGGCGGGTCGGCACATCGTCCTGGTGGACGACGTGATCATGACCGGTCGCACCATCCGTGGCGCGCTGAACCAGTTATTTGATTACGGCCGGCCGGCCTCGGTGATGTTGGTGGAACTGCTCGATCTGCCCGCCCGGGAACTGCCCCTGCAGGCCGATGTGGTGGGTCACCGTCTGGAGGGCATGCCCGCGCAGCGTATCAAGCTCACCGGTCCGGATCCGCTGCAACTCTCACTGTCTGCGTGGCAGGAGGAGGGCACCCCATGACCGCGCCACGGTCCGGTGCAGGGAACCTGCAACTGAACGAGAATGGCGAACTGTGTCACTTTCTATCGATCGACGGGTTGCCGCGCGAGATCCTCACGCAGATTCTCGATACGGCGGAATCCTTTGTTCCCGTCGGGAAACAGGACATCAAAAAGGTCCCGTTGCTGCGCGGCAAGACCGTCATGAACCTGTTCTTCGAGCCCAGCACCAGAACCCGTACCACCTTCGAACTGGCCGCCACACGGCTGTCCGCGGACGTACTCAACTTCGATGTTTCCGCCTCTGCCACGCACAAGGGTGAAACGCTGCTGGATACGCTGCGTAATCTGAAGGCGATGTCCAGCGACATGTTCGTCATCCGGCATCCGGACAGTGGGGCAGCCCACTTTGTCGCGCAGTACGCCACGCCGGACGTGGCCATCATCAACGCCGGGGACGGCTGGCACGCACACCCCACCCAGGCAATGCTCGACATGCTGACGATTCGGCGGCACAAGGGCGACTTTGCCAGGCTGCGTGTCACCATCGTCGGGGACATACTGCATTCCCGGGTCGCCCGTTCGCAGATCCGCGCCCTGAACGCGCTGGGTACCGGCGAGGTGCGGGTGGTCGGCCCGCGGACACTGATGCCCGCCGGCGTGGAATCGCTCGGCGTGAAAGTGTTTCATGACATGAAAACCGGTCTACAGGACGCCGATGTGGTCATCATGTTGCGCCTGCAGCGCGAGCGAATGCAGAGTGCCGCACTGCCAAGCGAATCCGAGTTCTACCGCCTGTACGGCCTGACGGAAGACAAGCTCGGCGTTGCCCGTCCGGACGCCATCGTGATGCATCCGGGCCCCATCAACCGCGGTGTGGAAATCGACTCTGCCGTCGCCGATGGCAGGCGCAGCCTGATTCTGGCGCAGGTTTCCTACGGGATTGCGGTGCGCATGGCGGTCATGTCCATGGTGATGAGCGGCCAGCGGGGCGGGGAGGCGGCATGACGTCAGCGACACCTCGCCGGATTCTCCGGGGCGGCCGACTGTTGGATCCGGCGGGCAATCTGGATACCACCGGTGATTTGTATATCGCTGCCGGCCGCATCGCGGGTATCGGCACCGCACCGACGGACTTCGGTTCCGCTGAAGCACTGGATATCAGCGGATGTGTGGTCATACCGGGCATCACCGACCTATCCGTCCATTTGGGCAGCATGACCCACTTCGGCCGGGAGATGAGCGCCGCGGCCCGTGGCGGAATCAGCACCGTCGTCCTGCCTCCGGACCTCAATCCGGTAATCGACAACGCCGCAGTGGCACGCCTGATTCAGGAACGGGCTGCCGGTACAGGCTCTGCCCGGGTGCTGATGCTGGGTGCGCTGACACGGGGTCTGGAGGGTAGCCGACTGAGTGAAATGCAGGCCCTGGCAGATGCAGGCTGTATCGGCATGACCAACCTGCATCATCCGACCCAGGACGCACGCACGCTGTTGCGCTGCCTGGAGTACGCCGCCACCTGCAACGTACCGGTATTTTTCCGGCCGGTGGATGCCAGCCTGGCAGCGGGCGGCTGCGCCCATCAGGGCCGCGTCGCTACCCGGCTCGGCCTACGCGGAATCCCCCACAGCGCCGAGACCATCGCCGTCGCACGCGACCTTCTGTTGGTGGAGCAGGTTGGCGCGCGAGCCCATTTCGGGCAGATCTCCTGCGCCCGGTCGGTAGAACTGATTGCGGATGCGCAGGCACGCGGCGTGCCGGTCACGGCCGATGTGGGCGTTGCCCACCTGCTGTTTGATGAAAACGCCCTGGAGGGCTTCAATTCCCTTTTCCATGTCAATCCGCCACTGCGCGAACCGGCGGACCGTGAGGTACTGTGCGCCGGGCTGCGCGAAGGCGTCCTGACCGCAGTGTGCTCGGATCACCGGCCCCACGAGAGTGCGGCCAAGCACGCTCCGTTTGCCGCCAGCGAACCCGGCATTGCCTGCCTGGAGGGCATGCTCAATGCCATGCTGTCCCTGGTGGAAGCCGGTCAACTGACGCTGCAATGCGCGGTGGAAAGATTGTCTGCCGGGCCGGGCAGAGTCGTCCAGGCAGACTGGCTGGGACTGGACATCGGCGCACCAGCCGACCTCTGCTTGGTGCGCACCGACGGCCACACCACGGTCACCGCCGATGACCTGGTTAGCCACGGCAGCAACAATCCGTTTTTGGATCAGCGCATGCCGGGCGAGGTCATCGCAACGCTGCGCGACGGGCAGTTCATCTTTCGCAGTCCGGCCCTGCGCAGCGATTAACCGTCAGCGCAGGAAGCCGCCGCCTTCCTGATCGCTCATATCCACCGACAGACCCATGCCGCCGCCGTCGGAGAACTCGTCGGCATTGTCGGAGTCGAGTTTGATCATCAGACGCAAATCGTTTGGCGAGTCCGCCGAGTGGATGGCGTCGTCGTAGGTGATCTCGCCCTCCTTGTACAGATCGAACAGTGCCTGGTCGAAGGTCCGCATGCCGAGTTCCCGTGACTTGCTCATCAGCTCCTTCAGTTCATGCACAGCACCCTTGCGGATGATGTCTGCTACCAGCGGAGAATTGATGAGAATCTCAATCGCTGCGCGCCGGCCTTCACCATCCGGCGTGGGAATGAGCTGCTGCGCGATCATCGCCCGGAGGTTCAGCGACAGGTCCATCCAGACCTGGGTGTGGCGTTCCGAGGGGAAGAAGTTGATGATCCGGTCGAGCGCCTGGTTGGCATTGTTGGCGTGCAGGGTGGCCAGACAGAGGTGGCCTGTTTCAGCGAACTGTACCGCGTATTCCATGGTTTCCCGGGTCCGGATTTCGCCCACCAGAATGACATCAGGTGCCTGACGCAGCGTGTTCTTCAGAGCCACCTCAAAGCTGGCGGTGTCGATGCCCACCTCGCGTTGCGTAACGATGCAGCCGTGGTGCTTGTGCACAAATTCGATCGGATCCTCGATGGTGATGATGTGGCCCGCGCTGTTGCGGTTGCGGTGCCCCAACATGGCCGCCAGCGATGTGGATTTACCGGTACCGGTCGCACCCACAAAGATGATCAGTCCGCGCTTGGTCATGGCCAGCGTGTTGAGGATTTCCGGGAGCTTCAGATCCTCGGTGGTCGGAATATGCGTCTCGATGCGACGGCAGACCATGCCGACCAGGTTGCGCTGCTGGAACGCACTGACCCGAAAACGGCCAATGGAGCGCACACTGATCGCGTACTGGCATTCGCGGGTATCGTTGAACTCGCGCTGCTGCGCTTCGGTCATGGACCCGAACACCAGTTCCCGGCAACGCTCAGGCGTCAACGCCTCCTTGGTGAGCGGACGCATCTTCCCGTGCAGTTTGACGCTGGGAGGCACCCCCGCCGTGATGAAAAGGTCAGAAGCCCCTTTTTCAGACATCACCTTCAGCATGTCATTGAGAGTCGGTTGCTGTCCTTCCGTCATGGCGTCACCACTTGTGCTGTTTTGTCAGGATTAGATGAAGTTTTCCGGGTTCTTGGCCTTGGCCTTGGCAATATCCTTGGAGATCACCCGCTCGGCGACCAGTCGCTCCAGGCACTGGTCCATGGTCTGCATCCCGTACTGGGCACCGGTCTGGATCGCCGAGTACATCTGCGCAGTCTTGTTCTCACGAATCAGGTTCCGGATGGCCGGCGTGCCGATCAGAATCTCGTGCGCGGCCACCCGGCCGCCTCCCGTCCGCTTGAGCAGCGTCTGCGACACCACCGCCATCAGGGATTCCGACAGCATGGAACGGATCATCGCCTGCTCTTCCGCCTGGAACACGTCGATGACCCGGTCGATGGTCTTGGCCGCCGAGGTCGTGTGCAGTGTGCCGTACACCACGTGGCCGGTTTCCGCCGCAGTCAGCGCCAGGCCAATCGTCTCCGGATCCCGCATCTCGCCCACCAGGATGATGTCCGGGTCTTCCCGCAGTGCCGACTTGAGCGCCTTGGCGAAGGTTTTGGTATCGCGGTGCAGTTCGCGCTGGTTCACCAGGCACTTCTTCGATTCATGCACAAATTCAATCGGATCCTCCATGGTAAGGATGTGCTCATAGCGGTGCTCGTTCACATAATCGAGCATGGCTGCCAGCGTGGTCGACTTCCCGGAACCGGTCGGACCCGTCACCAGCACCAGGCCGCGCGGCGTCTTGGCGATATCCTTGAACACCTGTCCCATTTTCAACTCCTCCATGGTGAGCACCTTGGAGGGAATGGTCCGGAATACCGAGGCGGCGCCGCGGTTCTGGTTGAAGGCGTTGACCCGGAAACGGGCCACACCAGGCACTTCAAAGGAGAAGTCGCACTCGAAATGCTCTTCGTAATCCTTGCGCTGCTTGTCGTTCATGATGTCGTAGATCAGGGAATGGACTTCCTTGTGATCCATGACCGGCACGTTGATGCGGCGCACGTCCCCATCGACCCGGATCATCGGTGGCAGACCCGCGGACAGGTGCAGGTCAGAGGCGCCTTGCTTGGCAGAAAAGGCGAGCAGTTCGGTAATATCCATCGCGGGTCCCTGTGTTGTGACTCAGTTGCCCGACCAGGCGGGCAACTGATGCAGCGGCAGCGGAAGACGCTCCCGAGCGAATTTGAACTTTCTCGAGCGGCCGACCAGGCGAACCGGTAAACTGGTGCGCACAATGAGCGACGTTGCAAGCAATATAGTAAATGTCCAGGGCGAGATCAGTCGAGCCGCCCGGGCGGTGCATCGGCACCCGCGCGAAATCACACTCGTAGCGGTCAGCAAAACCCGCGATGTCGGTGAAATTGCTGCCGCTGCAGACGCCGGACTCCGGCATTTCGGGGAAAATTACCTGCAGGAGGCCGTGCCCAAGATCCTGGCGCTGGAAGAACGTCGACTGGAATGGCATTTCATTGGACGCATCCAGTCCAACAAGACGGCTGAGATCGCACGGCACTTTGACTGGGTGCAGACGCTGGACCGCGAGAAGCACGCCCGGCGCCTGAACGAGCAACGGCCGGAAGGCCGCAAGCCGCTCAACGTCTGCATTCAGGTCAACATCTCCGGCGAACCCCAGAAGGGCGGTGTCGACCCGGACGCCGTGACCCAGTTCGCCCAGGCGATGCTGCAGCTGCCAAGGCTGCATCTGCGCGGACTCATGGGCATGGCGGCTGCCGATGCAGATCCGGCCAGGATCGGGCACGAATTCGACCAGCTGCTGGGGGCCTTCATGGCATTGCAGCGCGGCGTCCGCAGCCTCGATACGCTATCCATGGGGATGTCCAACGACTACCCGATCGCGATTGGCTGTGGCGCCAACATGGTCCGGATCGGGAGTGCAATTTTCGGGGAACGTTTATATAGTGCCCGGCCAAATGGGCAGGAAGGGTAGGCTGTGGAATCCGCGACCAGCATTGCATTTCTGGGTGGTGGCAACATGGCCAGGGCCCTGATCGGCGGCCTGCTCTCCGCTGGTCACCAGCCATCGGCCATCCGGGTGCACGATATCGACCCGGCGCGGACGGCGACGCTGCAGAAAGATTTCGGTGTACAGATCGTGGATGCTGCCGGCGAATTGCTGGCTGCCGAGGCCATCGTCCTGTCCGTGAAGCCGCAGCAGATGAACCAGGCACTGCATTTTCTGCGCAGCAGCGCAGTGAACGCCGCCGGCACGGTGCTGATTTCCATTGCTGCCGGTCTGCGGCTGCAGACCCTGCGTGGCTGGAGTGGCGGCACCCTGCCAGTGGTGCGATGCATGCCCAACACGCCGGCACTGGTGGGATACGGGGCCAGTGTGCTGTGTGCCGGGGACGATGTATCTGTAGCGCAACGCGCGCTCGCCACAGCGATCCTGCACGCAGTCGGAACCGCGCACTGGGTACCCGATGAAGCCCAGATGGATGCGGTCACCGCCATTTCCGGCAGCGGACCGGCTTATTTTTTTCTGTTTCAGGAGCACCTGCAGCAAAGCGCCGAGGCGCTCGGGCTGGATGCAACGCTGGCGCGGGACCTGGTGGTTCAGACGGCACTGGGTGCGGCACAACTGACGGCGGCCTCCAGTGAGCCGGTCAGCACCCTGCGCCAGAATGTCACTTCGCCCGGCGGTACCACGGAGCGCGCGCTGCAGGCGTTCGGCGCAGCAGGCCTGGCGAAAATTGTGCAGGATGCCGCCTCAGCGGCCTGCGCACGTTCCCGTGAACTGTCCGAGGAGCTGGCCTCATGAGTCCACTGACCCAGGCGCTGGTGTATATCATCCAGACGATCTTCTCGCTGTATCTGCTGATCGTCGTCATCCGACTGCTGCTACAACTGGTACGCGCGGATTTCTTCAATCCGATCTCGCAGTTTGTCGTGCGCGCCACCGACCCCCTGACCAAGCCCATGCGGCGCCTGTTCCCGGCCCATCGCCGCATTGATTTTCCGTCGCTGATCCTGGCGATCCTCATCCAGATGCTCATGTTCGCGCTCGTGATCTGGCTGCATACCAGTATGGTCATGAACCCGCTGAACCTGTTCCTGTGGGCGCTGCTGGGCCTGCTGGTCATGCTGTTCAACGTGTTTTTCTTCTGCCTGATCATCGAGATCATCCTGAGCTGGGTCGCCCCACAGTCCTACCACCCGGCCTCGCAGCTGATCCGGCAGATCAACGATCCGCTGATGCAGCCGGCCCGTCGCCTGCTGCCACCCATGGGCGGGCTCGACCTCTCGCCACTGCTGGTCTTCATGGTGCTCAACCTGCTCAACATCCTGTTGCTGTCGCCCATGGCCCAGGCACTGGGCGTCCCGCGTGGCCTGATTCTCGGCCTGTAGCGGAATCACAGCATGGCCCGTAGATCGAAGGCCGGCTCGGCCGGCATCGTCACGCCGCAGATTGCGGCGTTCGACGCGCCCCTGCGACTGGCCTGCGGGCGCAGCCTGAACAGCTATCAGCTGGTCTATGAGACCTACGGCACGCTGAACGCGTCGCGCAGCAATGCCATTCTGGTCTGCCACGCGTTGAGTGGAGACCACCATGCCGCCGGCTTTCACAACGCCGACGACAAACACCCGGGCTGGTGGGACAACTTCATCGGGCCCGGCAAACCAATGGACACCAATCATTTTTTCGTCATCTGCTGCAATAACCTCGGTGGCTGCCACGGCAGCACTGGCCCGATGTGTGAAGACCCGGAAACCGGACGGCCCTACGGTGCCAATTTTCCATTGGTCACGGTCTCGGACTGGGTGCACAGCCAGGCCCGGCTGGCAGATCATCTCGGCATTGAGCGCTTCGCCGCGGTGATCGGCGGCAGCCTCGGCGGCATGCAGGCATTGCAGTGGGCGATCGAGTACCCGCAGCGGGTGGCCCATGCCGTGGTGATCGCCGCCGCGGCAAAATTATCGGCGCAGAACATCGCCTTCAACGAAGTTGCCCGGCAGTGCATCCTCAGCGACCCGGCTTTTCACGATGGCGATTATTACGCGCAAGGCGTGACTCCGCGCACCGGCCTGATGCTGGCGCGCATGCTGGGGCACATCACCTACCTGTCCGACGATGCCATGCGCGCCAAGTTCGGGCGTGAACTGGCGACCGGCAAGATCAGCTACGGATTTGCGCGCGAGTTTCAGGTGGAAAGCTACCTGCATCATCAGGGTGAATCCTTTTCCGGACGCTTTGATGCACATACCTATCTGCTGATGACCAAGGCACTGGATTACTTCGATCCGGCCCGCGACTACGGCGATGATCACCGCGCGGGCGAGTTCGTCGGGAAAATCGATCGCCCACTGCAGCGCCTGCATGCCGCCGAGGCTGCCGCCGACCACCGCCGACCAGCGCGCGATGCCGAGCGCGGCGCCCAGCATCCGCTGGC
>JBFKXW010000035.1:0-13721 GCA_041637915.1 Pseudomonadales bacterium
CCCGGTCTTGCCTACCTCGCCGGCCTGCTGCACAACTTCGGACACCTGCTGGTCGCCCATGTCTTCCCGGAAGAATTTTCACTGGCCTGTCGGTACATCGAAGCCAGCCCGCACGTCAGTCATGGCGCGGTGGAACGTCACCTCCTCAGCGTGACGCGTCAGCAACTGGCCAGCACACTGCTGCGCAGCTGGAAGGTGCCGGATTCGGTCTGCTCGGCAATCCGCTATCAGGAGTCAGCGGGCTTCTCGGAAACCCACTTCAATTATGCCAACCTCCTGTATGTGGCCAACGCGCTGATCGGTGCGTGGGCGACCGATGACAGGGAGTCACACGCGGTGCCGAACAGCGTCTGGGAGCGGCTGGGGCTGAGCGCTTCTGAGGCCAATGCAGTGGCACAAGAGGTTTTCGAGGGCATCGCGGAATTACAGGAAACAGCCCGACAGATCGCCAGCTGATTCTCAGCTGAAGCACACCGGCCTCACCCGACCCCGGTGACGCCGGGCGAAGCCAGCGACGTAACCAATGCACCCAGAAACCGGGCTGCCTCCGCACCGGTCACCACACGATGATCAAAGGTCAGTGAAAGCGGCAACTGCCGGCGAATGCAAAGCTGCCGGTCACGCACGACAGGATCCTCGCGCACCATGCCCGCGCCGACAATGGCCACCATCGGCGGAATCACGATCGGCGTGCCGTACCGCCCACCCAGCGCACCGAAGTTCGTCAGCGTGATTGTGGCGCCGGTCATTTCCGCAGGCGGGATGGCGCGGGCCTGCACGTCTGCCCGTAATCGATCGATGCCCTCGCGCAGGTCCTGTGCACTGCGGCGGGCAATATCCCGCAACACGGGCACAAACAGACCGTCGGGCGTATTGACCGCAATGCCCAGGTCAACGTGCGTGTGCAACTGGCGGGTTTCGGTCTGACCGTCGAACCAGGCATTCAGCGCCGGCGCCTCGATGCAGGCCGATGCCATCGCCTGCGCCATTCGCACCGTGGTGTCCTCCCCATCCGGCCATTCATGGACATCCGCATCATCAAACAGGGTCACCGGGACGACCTGCGCGTGCGCCTCGGCCATGTTGCGCGCCATCCGGCGCAGCACGCCGCGCAGTGCATCCGGGTAGGCACGCGTGACGGCGGGCTGTTCGGCGCGTGCCCGTGGGGAGCCAATGATGAAATCCTCCATGATCTGGCCCGACTCTTCCTCAGCATGCTCCCCGGACAGTTCGCCAACCACCGTGCCCGCATCGGACGCCTCTCCGGCGAATTCGACCAGCGGCTCACCGACATGCAGCATATCGCCAGGCTGCCCGAACAGGGCGCTGATGGTCCCCGCCTGGGGCGAGGGAATTTCCACGATGGCCTTGGCGGTCTCCACAGAGACCAGCAGCTGGTCAGCGGCAACCGCATCACCCGCCTGCACGAACCACTCACAGATTTCCGCTTCGGTCAGGCCTTCTCCCAGGTCCGGCAGCCGGAAGTATTTCATCGCGCGTTCCGCAAACAGCGCTGGACGGCCTCGACAATGTCCGGCACACCGGGCAGGTAGAGATGTTCATTTCGGAAGTAAGGCATCGGCATATCGAACCCGGTGACCCGTTCCACCGGCGCGCGCAACGCGTCGAACGCCTGCTCGCACAACTGGGCGACGATCTCGGCGCCGGCGCCAAAGCTGCGCGCGGCCTCATGGATCACCACACAGCGGCCGGTATGCCGCACCGAGGCCAGAATCGTTTCCATATCCAGTGGCTTGAGGGTCGCCACATCGATCACTTCCGCCTCCACGCCCTGCGCAGCCAACTGGTGGGCCGCAGCCAGCGTCTCCGACACCATGGCACCCCAGGTGACCAGCGTGACGTCGCGGCCAGTCCGCAGGGTGAAACAGGTATCCAGTGGCAGGAACTCGTAGCGCGATTGCAGCACATGACGATCGGAGCGGTAGATTCGCTTCGGCTCCAGGAATACCACCGGATCCTCGTCGCGAATCGCACTACGCAGCAGGCCGTAGGCGCGCTGGGGCGAAGAAGGGATCACCACCCGCAAGCCGGGGATGTGCGCGAGCATCGCTTCCGTGCTTTCCGAATGATGCTCCGGTGCATGGATACCGCCCCCGAACGGGGCTCGCAGAACCAGCGGACAATGCAGGCGACCGCGCGTCCGGTTGCGCATGCGCGAAGCATGCGAGACCAGCTGCTCAAAGGTTGCGTAGATGAAACCCATGAACTGAATCTCGGCAACCGGACGCAGCCCGTTCAGTGCCATGCCTACTGCGGTACCTGCAATCAGGGTTTCCGCCAGCGGCGTGTCCATCACCCGCCGGCAGCCATACTTCTCGCGCAGGTTGACTGTCGCCCGGAACACGCCACCATTCAGGCCCACGTCCTCGCCCAGCACCACGACCTGCTCGTCACCCGCCATCTCATGGTCCAGGGCCAGATTCACGGCTTCAACCATGGTGACCCGGGCGGCAGTGTCCTGCGCCAGCGGGGGGCGCGGGGCGGCAAGACTCATGAGTGGCCTCCTTCCGCAGCACGGGCGGCTCGGCGCAGCAATTCTTCTCGCTGGGAACGCATCGTCGCCGGCAGTTCTGCGAACAGGGCATCCATCAGTTGTTCCGGCGCCTCGACAGGCATGGCCAGATACGCCTCGACGGCTGCCGCGATACGGGCTTCACAGTCGCGGTAGAGGGACTTTTCATCCCACTCGCTCCACAGCTGACGGGAGACCAGAAAATCACGAAGACGCCCGATGGGCTCCCGCTCCCAGGCTGCCTTGAGATCCGCGGGACTGCGGTAGCGGCTGGCATCATCGGCCGTGGTGTGGTCGCTGAGACGGTAGGTGATCGCTTCGATCAGCGTGGCGCCCTTGCCGGCGCGGGCACGCGCCAGGGCCGCCTGAACACGGTCGTACACCGCGAGCGCATCGTTGCCATCCACCTGTTCGCCGGGCAGGCCGGCACCCACTGCCTTTTGCGCCAGTGTATCGGCGCCGCACTGCAGACTGCGCGGCACAGAGATGGCCCACTGGTTGTTGTGGATGACGTAGACCACCGGCAACTGCCAGACACCGGCCAGATTCAATGCCTCCAGAAAGTCTCCGCGGGAACTGGCGCCATCGCCCAGCGTGCACACCACCGCATGGTGTTCGCCCCGCACCCGAAACGCAGCCGCAGCACCGGCCGCATGGCAGCATTGCGTTGCAATCGGCACACAGTTGGGCAGGTCGCGGTGGCAGTGCTGCCAGGCATTGCCACGTTCATCCCCGCCCCAGTACAACAATACTTCCAGCGGCGAGACGCCCCGGCGGAACTGGGTCGCCAGGTCGCGGTAGTACGGCACGAAGAGGTCGCCCTCCAGCAGCGCCGCGCCGATCGCGGCACTGATGGCTTCCTGACCCAGACACGACGCGTAGGTGCCCAGACGGCCGGTACGCTGCAGGGCAATGGCCCGCGTATCGAATACACGCGTGAACACCATGTCACGGTAGACTGGCAGCAACAGGGACTGCAGCCTGGTGTCATCCTGCGCCCATGCGGGCAGGAACTTCGCGGTGGTACCGTCCGCGTGCAGGTAACACGTGAAGGGCACCTCTACGGAGAGGTTCATCGTCATCACTCCCTCCTTGCCGCAACCGGGTAAGCCCGGCAATCGGGTCATCTGGTTCACCAACTTTTGGTCGGCTGAACCGGTTTCCGCATGGCGTCGATCCATGCGCCGTCCTACAGGGATACCACGCCGGGCAGCCAAGGCTCAAGCGTCCCGTTCAGGCTGCCTGAACGGCAGCGGGCGCCGGCCCGCTGCGGGATAACACCTCCATTGCCATCGTCTCCGCGATCCCATGGGGCGAGACGCCCTCCGCTTGCGCGCGGGCAAACAAGGCGCGCAAGGTGTCGCCGATGCGCAGGGTTTTCTGTTCAATCTCATCCAGCGGACGGCCGTTGTATTGCAGGGAGGCAAAGATCAGCCCACCACCATTGATGACGTAGTCCGGCGCATACAGGATGTCCCGCGCGTGCAACTGCACGGCGCAGTCCGGATTCGCCAACTGGTTGTTTGCGGATCCGGCCACAATCGCGCACTGCAGTGTGTCAACGGATTCCTCACGCAATACGCCACCCAGTCCACAGGGCGCGAACACCTCACACGGCACACAATGAATTTCCTGCACATCGACGACCTGCGCATCGAAATCGGCAGCGGCCTGTTCTGCCCGCGCCGTGTCGATATCCGCAATCAGGAGTTGAGCGCCGGCCTCGAACAATCTGCTGGCAAGCGGGTAACCCACATGTCCCACGCCCTGCAGCGCAACACGCACGCCTTCGAGGTTGTCCTGCCCCAGGCGCGCCTGGACAGCCGCCTGTATGCCCGTGAAAACACCCAACGCAGTCCAGGGAGACGGGTCCAGATGTGCACTGGCGCTGGTGGCGTAGCGGGTCTGTTCCGCCACGACCGCCAGATCTGCCGTGCTGGTGCCGCTGTCAATCGCGGTGATGTAGCGTCCACCCAGCTGCTCCACCGCACGCCCGAATGCAGTGAACAGCGCGCGACGGTCAAAGCGGCCCGCAGGTTTCAGCACGACACTTTTTCCACCGCCCTGTGGCACATCGGCCAGCGCCGCCTTGAAGGTCATGCCGCGCGCGAGACGCAGTGCATCGGCCAGCGCGGCCTGCGTGTCGGGGTATGCAATGCAACGACAGCCGCCCAGTGCGGGGCCGCGCCGGGTATCGTGAATCGCGATGATCGCCTCCAGCTGTGCAGCAGGATCGCGATAAAAGTGCACGGACTGATGACCGCCACATGCCAGCAGATCGAACATACCTCTCCCCCTCCAGCGTCGGGCAGGTGCCCTGGTACGGGCCTGTCCAGCAACCCCTGTTTGCGGATGCCCTACCGCTTAGACCACGCCACCACGACCGGTTCCGGGAATATTTTTAAGCTTTTTTATCAGACACTTATATCCAGCTTTCGAGCACTTACCAGGTACCGCAGCGGCCCGCCCGGCATCAGTGCATCGAACGGCCAGCAAGTGATCAGCAGGAGTTTTCCGGCAGGGCCCTGCAGCGGCAGCCGGTCCGTGCGGATATCCGCGATCTGCGACTGCTCCACCTGGTAGCGATGCCACTGCCCATCGCGTGACTGCACCGTCAGGAGATCTCCGGGTGTCAGATCCCGCAGAAACGAAAAGTGCGTGTCGCGATGACCGCCCACGACGGCGTAGCGGTCTTCCCCCGGCAACCCGGTGCCCTCCAGATGACCGGGCGCAAACGCCAGGTTGCGGCCACTGCTGCCTGCCAACACGATCAGGTCCGCACCGCTCGCAGACCGAATCCGTGCCACCGGGTATCCATCGGCCCACGGCCAGGGACGCACTGCCGGCAGCCCGGCGGTAGTCGCCACCCAGGCCCCCTCCAGCAACCACTGCGCAACCTGCGCTTTCATGTGAATCCAACTGCCGGAGCCGACCAGTAGCACACCACTGAAGACCAGCGTCAATGCCAGCGCGCGCATGGTGATCTCCTCACGCCAGCGCCGGTGCGGGCGGATTTGATGTCCGCCGCACCAACGCCCACCCAAGGAACAGGAGCGACAGGCCCACCAGGATTTGCAGTCCTGCCGGTGTTGCACCCTGCGGAAATCCGGTCATCTGCGACCCATGCGGCATCCGGTTCGGCGCCGCCCGCTTCTTCAGTTTCTGGTCCGCCGGTCGTGCCGGGGTACGGTCCACCGCCACGAAGCTGGTGTATTGGGTCACCAGCGTGTGCAGCTTTGCCACGCCGATGATTTCATTGCGCAACAACTCACTCTTCCCTTCGATCCGCTGCCGGTCCATCAGCGCCGCAATCTTGTTGCGCGCCCAGAGCGTACCCACCCCATGGGCCGTACCGGCATCCTGGTCCGCACGCATGGGCCGGGCACCACCGCCCTTCATGGCCAACGGCATGATCTTTTTCCCCGGCCGGCGAACCCGCACCTTCTTGGTCCAGGGCTGCCCGTCCAGGGTGCCGGCAATTTCCACCTGCTCGGGCAGCTCTGGTAGTTGGGCGGTCAGCACCAGGGGTTCGCCCCGGTAGAGGTCGCGCACCCGGCGCGGCCAGGCTTCCACCCCCGGCACACCCCAGTTGACCTGCAGATCGGTTGCCACCGGTGACTCGATCTTGCGAAACAGCCCCGCCATCCCGGCGCTGACTTCGGCAAGATCGCTGATGAAGGTCGCCGTACCACGGCCAAACTGGGCGGCTTTCTCCATGAAAAAGGTATTGGGCGCAGAACCAATACCGACCAGGAACAGGCGGCTGCGCCCGAGCTGGCGTTCGATGATGCCGAACAGGGCCTCCTCATTGCCAATGCTGCCGTCGGTGATGAAGATCACCTGGCGCAGAAGACCGTCCTCGGCATCGCCCTGCAGTGCGGCCCGCAGCGGTTTGGACATTTCGGTCCCGCCGTTTGCCTGCAGACGGTCCACAAACCTGCGTGCGGCTTCCAGGTTGCCAGTGGTGCCGTGCACGGGGGTACGGAACAGGCGACTGAAGTCCGAATTGAATTCAATCACATTGAAGCGGTCTTCCGGGCGGAGCCGTTGCAGCGCCAGCGTCAGGGCCTGGCGCGCCTGCTGAATGGAGGTGCCGGCCATGGAACCTGAAGTATCCATGACAAAGATAACCTCGCGGGGCAGGTGCTGCACGGTACGGGATTGCGGCGGCATCAGCATGAGCATGCCGTAGTGTGCATCCCCCTTCTGTTCCGCAAAGAATGCCGCCTGTGGGGCCGCACCGGCCCGCGGCTTCCAGCGGAGGATGAAATCACGCGCCATGGGCACCATGCCACTCGCCAGCTGGAACGTGCTCGCGCTGCCATCCACGCGGGTGACAATGGCATGGTGTGGACTGATCAGCCCTTCGGTTTGGAACCCGGAATCCACGCGTCCCTGCAGCGTCGCCATCTGTGTGTCCGGCGATAGGCCATACGCCTGGGGCGGTGTGATGCGATCCGCATCCGGTACCTCATCAGTAGGGTCCGCCCAGCCGGTGGCCGCAATCTCTACCGAACCCTGCCGGTCCTCAGCAGACAACGCCGCGCCCGGGATGTAGCGAGGGGTCACCGTCATCGGAAAACGCAGGGAAAAGCCGCCATCCCGATACTGCAGTGTTTCCAGGTAACGGATTTCAACAACCACTGTTTCACCGGGGCCCAGATTGGCGACCGAGGTGGTGAAAAGATTGGGGCGCGCCTGCTCGACCAGGCTGGCCTGTTTGCCGGCTTTGCGGGCAGCCTCATAGGTTTTGCGGGCTTGCTGTTTTTCCTGGATCTCCCCCACGATCACGCGCTCACCGATGTGCATTTTCAGCGCGTTGACTGCGGCTGATTCAGGCAGGGGGAAAACATACAAACCCTCCACCCAGTCGCTGCCCGGATTACGAAACTCCTGTCGCACGGTGACCTGCGCCACCATGCCGTTCACATCAAAGGTTGCATCCGTGTTGAGCCGCGGGGCTTCCCGGAACAGGCCGGCCTGCCCGCTGCGCAGGAGCAACGTACCGGTGCCAGCATCCTCCATGCGGACCAGCGCCGCGTCCGGCGCAGCACCTTCCGCCAGCGCGGTCAGAGGAAACAGCAGGAACAGCAGCAGGCAAACACAATCCAACAGGCCGGCAGTACGCCCCCTGCCTGCGGGTTGTATGGTTTGCAGGGGCAGTCCGGGTGGTGCGGCGATGGTCATTCGGGGTTCTCCTTGTTGTCGTGACCTGGTGACCATCAGTGAACGCCGGAATTCAGGCAGACCCTGGCGGGTTCTGTGGAATTGCCGTGAAACAAAGTGATAAATTGTGATCGCGCTGATTTTCGCGGTCGTGACGGCATACACTGCAGACACGCCGCAAAGTAGAGAGGAAGCAGCGACATGGGACGGCACATCGCCATCGTGGAAGACGAACCCGCCATCGGGGAGAACTATCGCGAGTTCCTCACCCGGAGCGGGTATACGGTCAATCTCTACAGCAGTCGTAAAATTGCCCTGGAAGCCTTTGAACGCCAGATGCCCGAACTGGCCATCATTGATGTGGGACTGGGCGATGAACTCGAAGGGGGGTTCGACCTGTGCCGCGAGTTGCGCTCCAAGGCCGGCCACCTGCCGATCATCTTTCTGACCGCGCGGGACAGCGACCTGGATGCCGTATCCGGCTTCCGCGTCGGCGCCGATGACTACCTGTCCAAGGAAATTACCCAGGAACACCTGTTGGCGCGGATCATCGCCCTGTTCCGGCGCATGGACGCCTTCCGTGAGCCCGAGGCGGACGATGGCGAAGTGTTGCGGCGGGACCACCTGGCACTGGATACCGCACGCATGACGGCCACCTGGCGTGGCGAGATCATCCACCTCACGCTCACTGAGTTCTGGATGGTGCACGCGCTGGTGCTTCACCCGGGCCACGTGAAAAGCCGTCAGCAGTTGATGGATGCTGCAAATGCGGTGCTGGATGACAATACCATCACCTCCCATATCAAGCGCATCCGCAAGAAGTTCGCAGAAGTCGACCCCGACTTCTCAGCCATCGAGACCAATTACGGTTTCGGTTACCGCTGGAACTCGGCGAAAGTCGGAGCGTGAGGCTACGCACCCAGCTGCTGTTCGTCGCCCTGCTGACGCTGGCCCTGCCGTGGGCCGGCTGCCAGTACGTGCGGGAGATGGAAGGCATACTCCGGGAGGGCCAGGAAGAGGCGCTGCTTGCCACGGCGCAGGCGATCAGCCATGTACTCGCCAAGGAACCGGAGTCCCTATACCGGCATCCCATCCATATTCAGCAAATGGGTGATACCGCGCTGGATGTGTACGCACATCCGCTGTCGCAGGATATTGTCGTGGATGGCTTTGCCGATGACTGGCTCGGTCTGCGCCATGAGTACGTCACGGAATCCATGCGCTCGCCGCGGGATCCGTTCCCGAGCCTCTCCCCGAATGCCGGCAAGCTGCGCTACGTGGCCGGGGTGCGCAATGATCATTTATACCTCTTCCTGTACATTGAAGACGCCGACCCGGTGCGCTACTACCGCCCGGCTCGGAACGATCCGGCACTTGGCGACCATGTGATCCTGCACACGCGGATCGACCTGGAGGCGCCGGCCCGACGCTACTGGCTGATGAGTGCGGCGCCAGGCGCTCTGCGGGCGCGTGTCGGCGACGGACTCGCTCCGCATGGCAGCGAGAAGGAAACCGCGATCCGCGCCAACTGGCAGCCACACCCGCGCGGCTACCAGATGGAGGTCGCGATCCCGCTCGAACTGATCGGAGCGGAATTCGGTATCAGCGTCATGGATATGGAGGTCAACGAACGGGGCGTGGAGGAACTGGCCGGCTGGAGTGGCACCGTGCTGCCGCAATACCAGCAAACGCTCGGCTTTCTGATTTTTCCGCTCCCACAACTGGACACCCTGCTCGAGCCCTACCAGCAAAGCGGTCTGAAACTCCGGGTGACGGACCGATCCGGCCGGATCCTGGCGGACCTGGGCGCGATTACGCTGGAAGAGGCATTTCCGGATTACTACAACCGCAAAACCGAGATTCACCTGCAGGACATCTATCGGGCGATCATCGACACGCTTCCCCGCAAGAAACTTGTCTACCTGGAGCATAGTGGGCGACTGCATGGCTCGTTCATCGCGGCAGCACTGTCCGGCAAGAAGCAGGCGATCTGGCGACGCCAGGCCGATGCCAGCAAGGCGATTGTCACGGCCGTGCATCCGATCCAGTCGGGCAACCAGATGCTTGGCGCCGTCATTCTGGAGCAATCCAGCGACGCGGTTCTGTCGCTCGCCAACAAGGCCATTCAACACCTGTTCAATACCACCTTCGGCGCACTGGCAATCTCCACGCTGGGCCTGTTGGGCTTTGCCACCATGCTGTCGCTGCGCATCCGCAAACTGAGAGATTTCACCGAGCGCAGTGTGACCGTCGACGGAGAGATTCACGCGCACCTGATTCCAACGGGCGCATCGGATGAACTGGGCGACCTGTCGCGGAGTTTCGCTGGCCTGCTGCGCCGCCTGGATGACTACAACAATTATCTGCAGACCCTGGCGTCCAAGCTGTCCCACGAACTGCGTACACCGATGGCGGTGGTCAGTTCCTCACTGGAGAATCTGGAGCAGGAAAGTCTCTCCGAACATGCCCGGACTTACTCCAAGCGGGCCCGCGAGGGAACCGAACGACTGCGCGCCATTCTCACCTCTCTCAGTGAAGCCACGCGGGTGGAGCAGAGTATTCAGTCCGCCGATCCGGAGCGATTTGACCTGCGGGAGGTGATGCAGGGGATCGTCCACGGGTATTCCAGCGTCTATCCGGACCATGTGTTCCGCGTGCACACGCCGGACCGGCCCTGCCCGATGATTGGCTCACCGGAACTGATCGCGCAGATGCTCGACAAGCTCGTCGATAACGCCTCGGACTTCTGCCCTCCCGGGGGGCTGATCGAGCTCCGCCTCGGCCGCCTGAAAAAGGAATACATTATCGCCGTCGCCAACCAGGGCCCCATCCTGCCCAGCAAGATGCAGGAGCAGCTTTTCGACCAGCTGGTGTCCGTACGCGAGAAACGCGGCGAAGAACCCCACCTGGGGCTCGGCCTGTATATCGCCAAGCTCATCGCCGAACACCATGGCGGCAGCATTCAGGCGCGCAATCTCAGTGATGAGAGCGGCGTCGAATTCCGGATTCTGATTCCGACCCAGTAAAAACACCCCCTCGGGCCACACCGCTCGCCCAACGACAAACCCGGTACCGACGGGCAGGAAACCCCTGCCGTTGACGCCGCCGGGTGCAAGGCCCACTTGCAGGGCCACACGGAGATCATTACTGTGCAGCCATGATTCGAGAATCCTTTCCGGTTGGCCCGCTCCAGTGCAATTGCTCCATCATCGGCGACGAGGTCACGCGTCGGGCGCTGGTGGTTGATCCCGGTGGTGATGCCGACCATATTCTGGCGCGCCTGCAGGCACTCAAGCTGCAGGTGGTCGCCATTATTCACACGCACGCGCACCTGGACCATTTTCTGGCAGCGGGCGCCATTCGGGAGGCGACCGGCGCGCCGCTGTGCCTGCACCAACAGGACCGCCCGCTCTGGGATGCGCTGGAGGTGCAGTGCAACATGTTCGGCGTACCCTATGTGCCGCAGCCGGAACCGGACCAGGTATTGCACGATGACGAGGAGCTGCCCTGTTGCAGTGGCGTTGCCCTGCACACCCCCGGGCATACCCCCGGCTCGATGAGCTTCTGGTTTGCCGAAGACAAGCTGCTGATCGCCGGTGACACCCTCTTTCGCCGCTCCATCGGCCGGACGGACCTCTGGGGAGGGGATCACGGCGCGATTGAGCGCTCCCTGCGTGAACGGATTTATTGCCTGGATGAAGAAGCGGTTGTGGTGACCGGCCACGGCCCGGAAACCAGTATTGGCGAGGAAATCCGCGAAAATCCGTTTGTTCGCCCGTGAGCGCAGGCGCCCCCGGGGTTCACGTGCCGTTCAGACATTTGCAGTAGAATAGAGCGATCATTTATGGCTTTAGCCGTTAACAGCCAAGTCCCCAGGAGGATATTCAACATGAACCGGAAAGTCGTCCCCCTTATTGCTGCCGCCGTATTTCTGAGCGGTTGTGAATCCATGTATACCGAGGACCCGTATACCGGCGAGCGCCAGATGCGTAAGTCCGTGAAATACGGCGCCATTGCCGCAGCAACCTGTGCAGCGGGCGCAGCCATCGCCGCGGACGACCACAAGACCGACAAAGCAGCCATCGGCGCTGCCGCCTGTGGTGCTGCCGGCGCGGGTGTCGGGCACTATTTCGATGTGCAGGAAGCCAAGCTGCGACAGCAGCTGCGTGGTACCGGTGTATCGATTTACCGGGATGGCGACTCGCTACGGCTGATCATGCCGGGCAACATCACCTTTGCCACAGACTCTTCCGACATCAACAGCAGCTTCTACCAGGTGCTCAACAGCGTCGCTATCGTGCTCAAAGAGTATGACAAAACCGCCATCGAGGTTGCCGGCTATACGGACTCCACGGGGTCCTTTGAGTACAACCAGAGCCTGTCGGAACGTCGCGCCCGCAGCGTAGCCGACTACATGGCCGGTCAGGGGATTTTCCGGTCCCGCCTGAACACCTTCGGGATGGGCCCGCGCAACCCGATTGCCAGTAATGACACACCGCAGGGTCGTGCCCAGAACCGCCGGGTGGAACTGACCATTCGTCCGATGCAGGGCTGATCGAAAGACCGCCGGCGCCGGGGCCCGCAGGGCCCCGGTTTCGTATGGGGCTGGGAAACTTCAGGCCGCCGCACGCAGTCCTTTTTCGCGGACGATCAGGCCATCCATTTCCTCATCTTTTCGCTGCCAAAGCTCGACCACCCAGGCCCGGAATCGCTGCTGAAAGACTTCATCATTCTGATAGTCGCGGCCCAGAAACTCGCCTGGAATCTCCACCAGTCGGACACGGATCACGACCCGCGGCGTCTTCCCACACAGGAATTCCCAGATTGCGGGCCGGAAATCCGGATAGAGCACCGTGACATCCAGCATGGTATGCAGTTGTTCGCCCATGGCACCCAGGACAAACGCAATCCCCCCTGCCTTGGGTTTCAGCAGATGCCGATACGGAGACTGCTGCCGGGCGTGCTTTTCCGGCGTATAGCGCGTGCCTTCCATGAAATTGAAGATGGAGATCGGGTTGTGCTTGAATTTTTCGCACGCCCTCCGCGTCGTCTCCAAGTCCTGCCCGCGCAACGCCGGATTTGCCTCGACCTCGGCCCGGGAGTGCCGCTTCATGAAGGGAAAATCCAACGCCCACCAGGCAAGACCCAGCAGGGGCACCTTGATCAGTTCCTGCTTCAGAAAAAACTTCATGAAGGGAATGCGACGGTGAAAAACTCGCTGCAGGATCAGAATATCAGCCCAGGACTGGTGATTACTGCAGACCACGTACCAACCCTTGCGGTCAAGGTCCTGAAGCCCCTCGATATCCCAGTCGATTGCCTGCGTGAGCCAGAGACTGAAATTGTTGACGCTGATCCAGCTCTCCGCAATCACAATCAATACCGCACCACATCCGCGCTGCCAGGGTGCCAGCGGGATCACCAGTTTCAGAAGAGCCACCAACATGAGCGGGCCGAAAAGGATCAGGGTATTCAGGGCGATGAGCGTCACCACGATCACGCCACGTAACGTGGGTGGCAGGAAAGACAGCATGAATCCTCCGTACGTGGCAGCCACGCCAAGGTGTCAGGTCGCGGGACTGCTGCACCGCGAACGTTTCTCATTCCTTCACTCTAGTCGGAATGTCCGGGTTCACCAAAAAGTCAGGCGACCAAGCAGACCCGAAGACAGGACTTCGGAGGACGGTCTGGATTACCCTAGACACATGAAAACGCGTGAGCGCATCGTGCAGACAGGATTGCAGCTGTTCAACGAACAGGGCGAGCCCAATGTCACGACCTCACAAATCGCCGATGAAATGGATATCAGTGCCGGCAACCTGTATTACCACTTCAAGGGCAAGGACGAAATCACACTGGAACTGTTTGATCGCTTCGAGCGGGAGTCACTGGACCTGTTGGAGACCAGCGAGGAGGGCGGTCCTGACCTGGAAGACCTGTGGTTCGACGTTCACCTGACCTTCGAGATCATCGCCCGCTACCGTTTTCTGTACCGGAACATTGTCGACCTGCATGCGCGCCG
>JBFKXW010000036.1:0-13057 GCA_041637915.1 Pseudomonadales bacterium
CAGGAACGAGGTGCGGATTATGGTCGGAAGAGCAGAAGGGCAATTGTGGAAACTGGCCATGCGAAACACCATGAACAGCTTGCTGGCATCTGCATGGATCTCGTGTGTGGTGCCGGGCCTTGCGTTTTCCGCGAGTGTGGATGAAACCTGCGCACTGCCGGAGCCTGAGCCCGCGGTCGAGGTGCCGCCGGCCAGCCGGCAGGAGATTCTCATTACCTCCCGCAAACTGGGGTGGGTCGGCAATCAGTTGCTGCAGAAGGGACGCTTTGATGAGGCGTCGATGAATTTGCGGGATGCCTTCAATGTTTTGGTGGCCCTGCCGGATCCGCCGCCGCTCGAAGTGGCACGGCTCGCCAATATTCTCGGCTTTGCCTACACCATGCTGGAGAGTTATCGGGATGCAGGCCCGGCCTTCGAACTGGCGCTGGAGTATGTACCCGAACATGACGACGCATTGGCAAGGCAGCGCCCACCGGTTCTGCTGAACTACGTGGAGATGCTGATGCGGACAGACGACTGGCTGCACGCACGCCAGCGTCTGGATGAGGTGTTTGCACTGTACGAGCGATTCGGTGTGCCAGAGGGCGAGCGTGCACCGGCCTACGTAACGCGCGGGGAACTGGCGTTGCTGAGCGGAGATCCGGCCGAAGCTGCGGGCTGGCTGGAGCGGGCGGATGCCGCCATGGCTGCCGATCCGGAGGCGAGGGCTACTCATCGCATCGCGGTACTCACCGCGCTACGGGAAAGCTACCAGCTGCTGGGCCTCGAAGCGCAGGAGCGTTCCGTCGGGCAACGTCTGCTGACGGTGGGTGGCAGCCTCAGGACAGCAGAAGAATCGCCGTAATCAACTGCGACACCAGGAGCGTCAGGGCTACCTCCCGCCAGCCAAACCATGCCCGGGCCGGTTGTACGCCCAGCCAGGCAGACAGGTTGGCGGACGGATTGGGCGTTGTCAGCTCGTGGATGAACTCGGAGATTTCCGGGAAACGTGCCTCGCGATTGGCATGCATCGCGCGCGCCAGTGCACAGTCCACCCACGGCGGTACCAATGGGTTGTGCGTGTGTGCGGGCACATACCGCAGCTTCTCCAGATCTGACGGCCTCTGCACGCTGTCGAGTGCGCCGTCGAACGGTTTTCGCCCGGTCAGCATTTCGTAGCAGATGACCGCCAGTGAGAACTGGTCGCAGCGTGGGTCCGGCTTGCTGGCCCAGCGCAGTTCCGGTGCCGAGTAGGAGCGAGTGCCCAGCGGGATGTCCCGCACCAGCGCCGAGGAGATTTCTGCCACACCGCCGATGTGGCAGGAACCGAAATCCACGATCTTCAGGATGCCGTCCGGGTCAAGAATGATGTTGGCGGGTTTCAGGTCCTGGTGCACGCAATCGCGGCGCAGAAATTTTTGCAGTCCGCGCGCAATATGCTGCACGAGCATCAGGACCTCCTGAATATCGGGGCGCGGATTCTGGCGCATCCAGTCCGCCAGGGTCGGGCCGGGGACATGCTCTGACAGGTAATACAGGAAGGTGCGTTCCCGCTGCGGACGAATCACCCGCGCGATGTACGGGCTGTCCAGACGTTTGCCGATCCATTCCTCCAGCACAAAGCGCTCAATATATGCCGGATCATCGGAAAAATTCACCGACGGGGTCTTCATGACCAGTTGCTGCCCGGACGTCAGGTCACGCACCAGATAGACCTGGCTGCGGCTACTGGCATGCAGTTCCCGAAGCACTTCGAAGCCATCCATGCGCATGCCGGGCGCCAATGGGGGCGGAAATGGCAGACGTGACAACTGGCGACAGGTATCTTCGGCACTGCGCTCAGGCAGCGTGACCACCTGCAGGAACTGACAGCTTACGTTGTCCTGTGAACCGCGCGCGGTGGCGAGCGTCAGGCACCGTTGTGCTGCCTGTTCGAGGTTGCCCTGTGCCGCGAGCAACTGCTCGTCCACATCGGCGGGCGTGATGAACTCATGCACGCCATCCGAGCACAGCAGAAACAGGTCACCGGCCTCCACGGGTTCCGCGCGATGGTCCACTTCCAGCACCTGGTCCATGCCCACGGCACGCACAAGGTAATGCTGCTTTCTGCCGACGCGGGCCCGATGGTCGCGCGTCAGCAGTTGCCATTGTCCACCACGGCGCAGGTAGACGCGCGCGTCTCCGACGTGAAAAACGTGCGCGGTGGTCGACTTCAGGATGACCAGGCTCAGCGTGCTGATGAAGCCGCGGGCCGCTTCCGCATCACGCTGGCCGGTGTTCCACAGCCAGCGGTTGAGCGAGCTGAGAACCGCATGGGCGGAGCGGCGCACTGACCAGTCATCGGGTGTGGAATAGTAATCGGACATGAAGCCCTGAATGCAGGCTTCGGAGGCTTCCTTGCCCGCTTCAGCAGCACTGACGCCATCCGCGATGGCGGCCACCGCTCCCTTGCTGGCGAACAGCGCGCCTACCGGAACACGAATGCCGATGCAGTCCTCGTTGACTGCCTTCACGCCAGCATCAGTAGCCTGCCCGACCTGTATCCGGGGTGTGGAGAGCAGGTGTGGCGGCAAGCTGTTGATCGCGGTCATGACGTCCTGGCTTCGATGCAAAATGCTTCAGCAGGCCGCTTCCATGCACTTTTCGCCCGCCAGCCGGGCCAGCGTAAGGGCATAGTCATTGGCACGTACCACTTCGCCCATCACCAGCAGCGCGGGGCTGGGCATCGGCTCCGCCTCGAGTCGGTCGGCCACCTCGCCCACGGTCGAGACCAGCACCTGCTGGCCGGTGCAGGTTCCCTCTGCGATGACTGCAAACGGGCGGCTTGCCGGTACGCCCCGGCGCACCAGCTCCGCAGTGATTGCGCGCACGCGCGACAGACCCATGTAAAACACCACGGTGGCATCGGCCTGCATTGCGAGATTCCAGTTGATCTCAAAACCATGCTCGGTGCGATGCCCGGTAATCAAGACCAGGGCGTGTGCGTGTTCGCGGTGCGTCAGTGGCATGCGGGTCGCTGCGGCACAGCCGGTTGCTGCCGTGATGCCCGGGATGATTTCACAGGGCACCGCGCGCGCTGCGAGATAATCGTACTCTTCGCCACCACGGCCGAAGATGAATGGGTCGCCGCCCTTGAGACGAACCACACGCTTGCCGGCCTCTGCCAGTGTCGCCAGCAAGCGGCAGATGTGTTCCTGCGGCAGACTGTGCTGATCCTTGCGCTTGCCGACATAGTGCAATTCGCAATCTGCCCGGGTCTCCTCCAGCAACACCGGATTCGCAAGCCGGTCATACACCACGGCATCTGCCTGCTGCAGGGCGCGCAGCGCCTTGACCGTAATCAGGTCCGGATCGCCGGGTCCTGCGCCCACCAGTTGGACCGTGCCCACGCGTGCCGGTTGCGCGCCGTCGCGATGCTCGACGATGTTCAGGTAAGTTTGTTTCGCCCGCATGATTCGGCTCCTCTCAGGCTGCGCCAGCCTGTTCGTTCTGGCTGATGAGTAATTTCAGTTCCGGTATGCAGGAACCGCAGTTCGTCCCGCACAGCAACTGCCTGCCGAGCGATTCCACCGTGTTGGCACCCGCATGGATGGCAGTGATGATCTGCGTCTCGCCCACCTGGTGACAGGAGCAGATCCTGCGACCGGAGGCCTGTTCCGCTGCAGAGGGGCCAGCGAGAGATTTGAGGCCGGGCCCGTTGCTGCCGCCTTCGAACAGCGTCGCCATCCAGTCCAGGCTCGGTAGGCGGTCGCGCTGGACAGCACTGAAGATGGCCAGTTCCACCTGTTCCTGGGATACACCGATGTGTCGGTAGTTGAATGCGTCGGATGGGTCATGACGGCAGAAAACGCTGTCATGGGACAGTCCTTGTTCGGGCAACCAGTCGTGCCAGTCGAAATCCGCCCCCAGTGCCACCAGATAAACGCGTGCATCCATGCCGGCCTGTCGTATCACACACCAGAAAGAAAACGCGGCCATCTGCAGTGGCGGGCGGCTGGCGAGCACGGCCCATCCGGAGATGTTCAGCTTCCTGATCTCCACCGGTGTGCATTTCAACTCGGGCTGGCCTGAAACTGGGTCCACCCGTGGTGCGATCAATGCGCCGATCCGTGCGTTTCCGGCGAACTGGTCATTCCAGTGGATGGGCGCAAACAATGCGTCGGGTTGTTGTCCTGCATCGATTCGCGCCAGCATGTGCGCACTGCCCCGCGTGCTGGAAATCTCGACTACATCGCCGTCGCTGATACCCCGTGTGCGCGCCGTTGCCGGGTGCAGTCGGACGGTGGGAGCCTCCATATGGCTCAGCAGTCGCTGCGTTCTGCCGGTGCGTGTCATGGTGTGCCACTGGTCCCGCTCGCGTCCGGTGTTCAGTATCAGCGGAAACTTCCGCATAGGTCCCTGGACGGCGACTTCCGGTTGCGTCGGGACAAAGCAGGCACGGCCGTCCCGGGTATTGAAGACCCCGTCTGTGAACAAGCGGGGCGTTCCGGCAGGACAATCATCCCGGACCGGCCACTGTACGGGCTGCAAGCTGTCATAGGCGGATTCGTCCAGCGCAGACAGGGCACTGATGTCGAAGAAGCGTGTGCCGTCGTTGCGGAAGCCGCTCAGCGCCGCATGCTCGACGAAGATGTCGCGCGGTGACTGGTAGGGAAAAGCCTCCGCGTGGCCAAGTGCATGTGCAACCTGGGTCACAATCAACCAGTCTGCCCTGGCCTCCCCGGGTGCTTCGATCAATGCGCGCTGGCGCGAAATGCGCCGTTCCGAATTGGTGACCGTCCCGGATTTTTCCGCCCAGCCGCGGGCTGGCAGGAGGATATCTGCGCAGGCGGTGGTATCTGTCTCAGCGATACAGTCAGAGACAATCACCGAGTCACAGGCCTGCAGGGCTGCGCGCACCGCATCCGCGTCCGGCATGCTGACGACCGGGTTGGTCCCCATGATCCAGATGGCACGAATGTCGCCTCGATGCACGGCGTGGAACAGGTCGATGGCTTTCAGCCCCGCTTCGCGGCTGACTGAAGCGGTTTGCCAGAATTCTCCGACCAGTGCGCGGTGCGCTTCGGTGTACTCCATGTGTGCGGCCAGCACATTCGAGAGTCCGCCGACCTCCCGGCCTCCCATGGCATTGGGCTGGCCGGTAATGGAAAAAGGGCCGGCACCGGGTTGGCCGATGCGACCCGTGGCGAGGTGGCAGTTGATGATCGCATTGCCCTGATCGGTGCCGCGGGTGCTCTGGTTGATGCCCTGGGAGAAAAACGTCACGGTGCGTGGCGTTTTGGCATACCACTGAAAAAAGCGCTGCAGGGATGCTGTGTCGATTCCACAGGACTCAGCCACCCCCGCGGTGGTCAGGCTCCGAACGTTGGACAGCGCCTCTGCAAACTGCCGGGTATGATGTTGGATGAAGGCCGGATTGGTCGCGCCGTTGCGTTCCAGCCAGGCCAGCAGGCCGGAAAACAGCAGCCCGTCAGTACCCGGTGTAATCTGCAGGTGCAGATCCGCGATGTCACACGTGGCGGTTCTGCGGGGATCGATAACCACCACCCGCAGGGCCGGATTGCGCGCTTTCGCAGCGACCATCCGTTGGTACAGGATGGGGTGCGTCCAGGCAGCGTTGGAACCGGTCAGGACGAGCAGGTCCGCGCTTTCCAGATCCTCGTAACTGCAGGGCACCAGGTCCGCGCCGAACGCACGTTTGTGGGCGGCCACAGCAGAGGACATGCAGAGGCGGGAGTTGGTGTCCACGTGCCCGGTGCCGAGAAACCCCTTGGCCAGTTTGTTGGCGACGTAGTAGTCCTCGGTCAGCAACTGGCCGGACAGGTAGAATGCGATCGATTGCGGGCCATACCGGTCGCGTGTTCGCTGCAGGCGCGACGCCACTTCCGCAATGGCCGTGTCCCAATCCACCTGCTTTCCCCGGACCTGCGGGTGCAACAATCGTCCGTGGTCGCCGAGTGTCTCGTGCAGGGAAGAACCCTTGATGCACAGCTTGCCGAGATTGGCCGGGTGTGCCGGGTCTCCCGTCACGCTGATCAGCTGATCAGCACGAATGGTGCCGCGCACACCGCAGCCAACGCCGCAGTACGGGCAGGTTGTGTCAAGCCACTTCTCCATGCCTGGAAGCCTGCGTCAGTCCAGCACGACACGGCTGTCGAAGATGCGTACCGGATACACAGGCACGGAAACCGACTCATCCTCGAGACAGACGCCCGTTGCCAGGTCGTAGTGCTGCTTATAAAGCGGCGAGGCAACCACGAGACGCCCCTGCAGCTCTCCGACAATCCCCCGCGAGAGCACATGGGCACCGCCGATCGG
This sequence comes from Pseudomonadales bacterium, assembly GCA_041637915.1. Lineage (GTDB taxonomy): Bacteria > Pseudomonadota > Gammaproteobacteria > Pseudomonadales > JBFGWM01 > JBFJWR01. Next base: position 6,298 of record JBFKXW010000036.1, read on the forward strand.
GTCATGATTGCTGATCGCATATAGTTGCCGGGGAGCGTCCGGCAGGTAAAAGATGGCGATCTGTTGCCCCTGTACGAGCGCGCAGACACCGGAACCCGGTACCAGGTCCTGCACTTTGCAGACGATCACAGGGCCCGAACCCGCGGCACTGGTGGCAGCACTCATGAAGATTCTCCTGCGATCCGCTGGCGTTGCTCCTCCGGTCTCGCGGGCCTTGGCTGGCCACGCTCACGAATGAAAACAACCTGTGTATCCTCTTCATCCGAGTTGACGAACTGGCGGAATCTTTTGAGTTTCTCGGGATCCTCCAGCGTCGATTTCCACTCGCACTGATAGGTCCCCACCACGTTGGCCATCTGTGCCTCCAGCTCTGCCGCGATCCCGAGTGAATCCTCGATGACCACCTGCTGCAGGTATGCCAGGCCGCCGTCGAGGTTGTCCAGCCATACGCTGGTGCGCTGGAGCCGATCTGCCGTTCGCACGTAGAACATCAGGAATCGGTCGATGGTGCGGATCAGCGTTTCGTCGTCGAGATCGGTGGCGAAGAGGTCAGCGTGGCGTGGACGCATACCGCCGTTTCCGCAGACGTAGAGATTCCAGCCCTTGTCCGTGGCGATGACACCAAAGTCCTTGGATTGGGCCTCGGCACATTCGCGCGTGCATCCGGAGACGGCAGATTTCAGTTTGTGTGGAGAGCGCAGGCCCTTGTAGCGATTTTCAATGTAGAGCACCATGGCGACACTGTCCTGCACGCCATACCGGCACCAGGTGCTGCCTACACAGGACTTCACCGTACGCAGTGCCTTCCCATAGGCATGTCCGGTCTCGAAGCCTGCATCCACCAGTTCCCGCCAGATCAGCGGAAGCTGGTGCACCCGGGCGCCAAACAGATCGATGCGCTGGCCACCGGTGATCTTGGTATAGAGGTCATACTTTTTGGCGACTTCACCCAGCACAATCAGTTTGTCCGGGGTGATCTCGCCACCGGCGATGCGCGGCACGATGGAGTAGGTGCCGTTCTTCTGCATGTTGGCCAGAAACGTGTCGTTGGTGTCCTGCAGACCGACGTGTGGCGTATCGAGAACATGGTCATTCCACAGTGAGGCGAGGATGGAGGCCACGGCCGGTTTGCAGATGTCACAACCCCGACCCGTGCCATGTTTCTGGATGAGCGCATCAAACGTAAGGATGGATTCCACCTGCACGATGTGAAACAGTTCCTGCCGTGTGTGGTTGAAGTGCTCACAAAGCGCCTTGCTCACTTCCACGCCGCGCGCCGCCAGTTCATCCTCCACAACATTCTTCAGCAGCGCTGCACAGCCGCCACATCCGGTGCTGGCTGCCGTGCTGGACTTGACGTCCCCAAGCGAGCAGCAGCCGGCCTCGATCGCGCCGATAATGTCGCTTTTGCTGACGTTGTGGCAGGAACAGATTGTCGCGGTCGCCGGCAGGGCCGCCGCGCCAAGAGCCGGGGCATCTCCCTCTGTGGCCGGCAGAATCAGGTTCTCGGGAGCATCGGGTAGCGCGATGCCGTTGAGGTAGAACTGCAGCAGGGTGTCGTAGTCGCTGCAGTCGCCGACCAGGACTGCACCCAGCAGCTTGTCTCCCTCCCGGTTAACGACCATGCGCTTGTACACTTCCTCGCGCTCGTTGCAGTAGTTGTACACCACGGCACCCTTGCTCCGGGCATGGGCATCGCCGATCGAGCCGACGTCCACCCCGAGCAGCTTCAGCTTGGTGCTCATGTCGGCCCCCTGGAAGGATTTCGCCTCGCCGGTCAGCTGGCTGGCCGCAGCCTCAGCCATGCGGTATCCAGGTGCCACGAGGCCGAAGATCTGGCCGCCGAAGAGCGCGCATTCGCCCACTGCAAAGATGTCCGAGTCGCTGGTGCGACATTGGTAGTCGATGACGATGCCGCCGCGCGGGCCCACCTCCAAGTCAGCGGAACGGGCCAGACCATCTTCCGGCCGGATGCCGGCAGAGAACACGATCAGGTCGGTATCCAGCGTCTCACCGTCCGCGAACTCCATGCGCAACGCATGGTCCGCGTCGGGCGTTTTCCGGATGCGCTCGGTCGCTTTATTGGTATGCACGCGCACGTCCAACGCTTCGATCTTGCGACGCAGCATGGCGCTGCCGCCTGCGTCGAGCTGAACGCCCATCAGGCCTGGTGCGAACTCGACCACGTGTGTCTCCAGGCCCAGATTCTTCAGGGCATTGGCCGCCTCCAGACCCAGCAGCCCGCCGCCGACGACTACGCCGACCCGCGCCTCCTGCGCGCGCGCCTGGATGTAGCCGAGGTCATCCAGGGTTCGGTAGACCAGGCAGCCGGGCAGGTCAGCGCCCGGGATCGGTGGCACGAACGGATAGGAGCCGGTGGCCAGCACCAGCTTGTCATAGCCGAACCTGCGGCCACTTTCTGTGGTGACCTGCTTGGTTTCCCGGTCGATGGTGCTGACGCGATCACCAAACACTGCCTGCACTCCCAGCCCGGCATAGTGTGCCCGTGTCGTGAGCGCCAGTTCCTCCGGCGGCTTGCCTGCAAAATATTCGGACAGGTGGACGCGGTCGTAGGCCGGCCGGGTCTCTCCGCCAATCACCGTGATCTCGAGTGGCATCGCGGCGGCAGCCAGTTGTTCCACATAGTGGTGTCCCACCATGCCGTTGCCTACGACGACCACTTTCAACGGTGTAGTGCTGCTGGTTGCGTTCATGGTATTTCCTCCCTCCTCGGAGTTGATCTGCTGTTTCAGCTGACGCTGATCAGCTTCACCTCACCGTGTTCATCAATCTCAGCGATATGGCCCTCCGGCTCTTCCATCGCCAGCAGGGCGAAGAAGCCAAGGACGGCGGTGCCGGCGATCACCAGAAAGAAGGTCGAGTAGTCCACGAAGGACAGCACGGTCAGGTAGGTTACCGCCCCGACGTTCCCATAGGCTCCGGTCATACCGGCGATCTGCCCGGTCAGTCGGCGCTTGATCAGCGGAACCACGGCAAACACTGCGCCTTCGCCGGATTGCACGAAGAACGAGCAGGTCATGGCCGCAATCACCGCCAGCCAGACCGGCCAGGAACTGTTTACCGCGGACATGGCGAGATAGCCGAAAGCCAGACCGGCCGTGAGCATCAGCAGCGTGGATTTGCGGCCGAAACGATCCGAGATATAGCCTCCTGCCGGGCGGGACATCAGGTTCATGAAGGCGTATGCAGATGCGACCATGCCAGCCAGCACCGGACTCAGGCCGAAGGTTTCCGCAAAGAACAGCGGCAGCATTGAGACAACGGCCAGTTCCGAACCAAAGGTGGCGAAGTACAGGACGTTCAGCACGGCGACCTGCTTGAACTTGTACTGGTGCATCTTCGGCACCGGCGTCGCGAAGATCTCGCGATTCACTTTCCAGACATGCGAGGCTTCGTAGGCGTACAGTGCGACCAGGCCGACGTAGCACAACAGGGCTGCAGTTTCGGAAAGCAGGCTGACGCCGGCCGGGGAGAGCTTCCAGGTAAGCAGCGCCAGTGCTGCATACATGGGAACCTTCATCGCCAGCAGGAAGTAGAAATCGCCCTTGCTGGTGACTTCCAGTGCGCCGGTACTCTTGGGCTTGAAGTACGTGGAGCCCTCCGGCGTGTCTTTCACATTCAGGAAGTACACGCCGCTGTAGAGCAGACTGATGAGGCCGGTGAGGCCGATCGCATAGCGCCAGCCATCCTCACCACCGAACCACAACGCCAGTGCCGGCAGGGTGAAGGCGGCCGCAGCGGAGCCAAAGTTGCCCCAGCCACCGTAGATGCCTTCGGCCGTGCCGAGTTCCCGTGCCGGGAACCACTCGCTCACCATGCGGATGCCGATCACGAAGCCGGCTCCGATGAAGCCCAGCATGAAGCGCGCGATGGCTGCCTGCGTGAAAGTGTCCGCCATCGCAAACAGGAAGCAGGGAACCGAGCAGATCGCCAGCAGTGCCGAGTAGATGACGCGGGGGCCGTACCGGTCGGTGAGGATGCCGATGATGATGCGTGCCGGAATGGTCAGCGCCACATTCAGGATCAGCAGGGTTTTGATTTCACTCGGGCTCAGGCCGAGACTGTTGGCAATCGCCATCAGCAGCGGTGCATGGTTGAACCACACGAAGAAGGTGATGAAGAACGCCACCCAGGTGAGGTGCAGAGTTTTCATCTTCCCTGTGAAAGAAAGCAGGTTGAATTTTTCTGAGGACATCGTTTCCAGTCTCTGTGCTGCCATGGCATGGATTTCCGCCCATGCATAAAAAAACCCACATCGCACGAGCAGTCGGCTCGTTGGATGTGGGCCCCGTTACCCGGTCGCTCTTGGGCGACAACTTTTCTCACCGCGTGCACTGCCGAAGCAGTTGCGCATGCGAAGGTCTATCCAATTACCATGCCAACCCTTGGCATCCCGAGAACAGACAGCGAATTTCCACCGAAAGGGCAGGGCAAGCGCGCTGGTTTGGTTTATCTGCGTGAGTCAGGGGATCTTTTTTCTGCACCTGCATGGCAAATTCGGTGCGTGCAGGATGTTTCCTGCACCAAAATGAATCAGTGGGTGTGGCCGAGCATCAGATCGCTGCCGATTTCCACCCCAGTTTCCAGCTCCCAGGGTGCCTGATGCTCCCCCTCGCGCTTGTAGTCCTGCTCGGGTGAGGGGATTCCCAGCACGCGGGCAGCTTCGCGGTACAGATCGGTCCGGTAGCATTGCTGCGCGAGTGATGCGAGCTTCTCATCACTGATCTCCCGACCCAGCAGGGCGTTGCACAACTGGAGGAGAAGTTTGGCATGCGAACGCCACGGAAAGCCGGCACTGTGACGAAAGAAAACATGAAAATTCTGTTGTTGATACGGATGACGCTGCCGTTCCGGTGTGATGTCCCCTTTGAGAGAATGCGCAAGATAAGAGGCTGGCAGTCCGAGATACTGAGGCGAAGAGAGTATTTCGATGACCTGGGGACGATTTTCCATTTCGGCCAGCCACTGACAGGCTTCCATCAGGGCCAGCCGCAGCCGCAAGTGCGTTGCCGGGTACAGACTGTGCCAGGATTCCAATACACCCAGAACTTTCTCCGGGGCGTTGTTCCATACCGAAAATCCGGTAGCTGCAAGCACGCCCGCCCCATGTTCGACGGCAATGCTGTTCCAAGGCTCGCCCACGCAGTAACCTGCAATAACGCCCTGCGCGAGACTGTCCACCATTTGTTCGGGTGGCAGTACGATAATTTGCAGGTCCCGGTCAGGGTTCACGCCGGCGGCCTGTAGCCACAATCGAAGCAGCAAGGTATGGGTGGAGAACTGGTTGACGGTGGCGAATGGGGCGTAAATGAGCTCGGGATCCCTGGATAAGGCGAGTCGTAGCGCGTCTGCACTTGCCCGGGCATCTTCTGGATCCAGATTGTGGCCAGCCGCGGCCTGCATGCTCTCCCACAGGGCGCCCCCGACAGTAATCCCGTTGCCATTCAAGGACAGCACCAGGCCGGTGATCATCGGGGCCCGGATACCCGCTCCACCGAGTGTCGTGATCAGAGGGAGTGGCGCAAGCATCTGGCAGGCATCCAATGCACCCGCAATCACCTTGTCGCGGATATTGGCCCAGGACACTTCCCGGGAGAGTTCAACCTGCAGACCGTATTTCTCATAAAGCCCGAGTTCCAGCGCCATGATCAGGGGCGCACTGTCGCTGAGGCGCATGTACCCGACTTTCAGATGCTCCTTCTCTGCGGGAGCCAAAATGCGGCGGTTGGGTTCGATCATGATTTTTCCTGCGGCTCGCCGAGCAAATTGAGAATGGAGGCGGCCGCCTCCGGCAGTGATATACCCGCATCCATGGCAAGTTTTTGTAACGCGCGGTGCGCCTGTGACTCGCTCATACTGCGCTGGCGCTGGAGAAGCTCCTTGGCACGCGCAACGACATGCTGAGCATCCATTCTGGTACGGGTTTCATTCAGTTCGTGCCGCAGTGCCTGAAAACTTTGAAACTGCGCGATTGCGACATCAATGACAGGCTTGACGCGGTCGGGTTGAAATCCATGCGTGTGATACCCGCTGACGCCTGCCGCTACGGCCTGCTGTATAAAGGCTGGATCATCCTCGGCAGAGAACATGACGACAGGGGAGGGGTTGTGCGCGTTGACGATCGCCAGGCTTTCCAGCACGTCTCGTCCGGGAGACTCCAGGTCGATGATGACGATATCTGGTTGATGCTGGCTCATCTGATATAGCAGACCACTTGCAGAGGGCAGGCGCGCAACGACCTGGTAGCCTCTCTCCAGCAGGCTCCTTTCCACGAACTCCGCCCGCTCTTCCTGGTCGTCAACCAACATGACCCGCATGCATCACTCTCTTGTTCAGATGCGGTAGGCTGCAATCTCCCGGGAGACGCAGGAGACTGTAGCCTACCGCCACGACTCAGTAGTTGAAGCTCAGGGTGAACCAGAGCTTCTTCATGTCGGCGGAAAAATTCTCCGCATCAAAATCGGCATATTTTACCTGTGCGCTCCAGTTTTTATGGAATGGATAGGTCGCGACCAGGTTGGTCTCGTCTCCAAAATCACCACTGCCATCATCCGGATCATACTGGTGGTACAGGCCGGCCAGTTTGACCTTGCCGAGCGTGGTGGCGACCTTGACGTAGTGATCCCGGACGCCGGCTGCTGGTGTGACCAGGAAGGCATCTGCCCAGCCCTGGAACTTGTGCAGTGTGGCAAGTGGAGTCATGAAGGAGGCGTTGCCGTTGTCGCTGCCGAGTACCTCC
>JBFKXW010000037.1:0-12961 GCA_041637915.1 Pseudomonadales bacterium
CAGTGCGGTGAACATGATGGCCTCAGATAATGTGGACGGGGTGACTGACCCGCTGTTTTTGCTTGATGGCGACAGCGACTGGCTACCGGCGGAAAGCAGGAAATACAGTGTGCTGAGCAACGTGTATTCCCCGAAATCTGGCTGGAAAGCGCCCATGATCCCGATTCCTTGGCTAAACCCCGCCGTGGTCTACCGCAGTCAGCAAATCGCCCGGAATCAGGATGGCGGGGCAGGCTACCTGTACCGGGAAGGTGTGGACTTCAGCGGTTTCTTCCCTGGCGATCGGGTCCTGAAACCATTCGTCTCGATCGGTCTTGCCTTGGGTGTCGAGGCGGGAGAACGGATGATGAATATCCCCGTGCGCAAGCCGCGCAATCTTTTGTCTAAATTGCTGCGGGTTGTGGGGCCCAAACCCGGTGACGGCCCCGCCCCGGAACGTCTTGACCTGTGGAGCTACTCCATCGATTTCAAAGCGACCGGGGGGCATGAACAGGGATCATCCGCACGGGTCGAGGCACAGGGCCACCCCGGCTACAAATCAACGGCGGACATCATTGGCTTGACCGGCCTGCTCCTGGCGGGGGCAGCAAATAACCTGCCTCAACGGGGCGGCCTGCTCACCCCCTCGACAGGGCTGGGTCTCGGTTCGCTTCGCGAATTCGAGAAAGCAAGGATGACATTTCTTTAAAGGGTCCATTCTCCCCACGTATGGGCGCCCGGGCTGTTGCCGCTTGTGGCAAACGGCAGAACCCGGGGCGCCCATTGGGAGACATGGCAGAGGGATCCCGGAAAGGCCTGAAGCTTTCGTGAGCCAGCGCTTCCGTCTTGGCCATTGAGGGAAGAAGGCAAGCGCCGGTTCGGCACGCGCCTGCCTTCAGCACCTAGTCGCTGCGTTCCGTTACTTCCAGGAGGTGATAGCCAAATTGGGTCCGCACCGGACCCTGTACGGTATTCACCGGCGCACTGAATACAACCTTGTCAAACTCAGGCACCATCTGACCCGGTCCAAACGTGCCCAGCTCGCCGCCCGATTGCCCTGATGGGCAGGTCGAGTGATTCTTGGCCAGCTCCGCGAAATCGGATCCGGCTTCAATCTGCCCTTTCAGGTCATTACAAAGTTCTTCAGTCGCAACCAGAATGTGGCGTGCAGAGGCCTGTGCCATGGAATTCTCCAGTGATGAGTCCTGTGTTGAATCGTGCATTCTGCCAGAACCCAGCGGCTGATGCTGCCTCCTGAAATGATTACGCGAAGCAAGCTGCCTGCGCCCCTGACTGCACGCGCAGACCGACTGCTTCTCCAACGCTTTGCAGAACCGCGACGAAAACGTCACTTTCGTCAATGAGGCAGCGACCGAGGAATGCTCGCAAGTAATTGAAAAATGGACGAGTGGGAGGGGGGGGATTGATTCGAACCGCGCGCTTCAGAGGGCAGCATTGCATTCAGCAGTTTACGAACACGTGTTCGCCTGATTCGAGTTGAGCACCAGTTGACTCGAAGTGGATACCGGGGCATTCGAGCACCGAAGCGGCAACGCTTCCCCAGCCTCGGCCGTGCTGTTTGGTTTCACAGGCAGCAATTAACTTTCGGAAGCCCGGGTTGCCGGCTGAATCTCATGCACTGACGGCAGAACGGATCGACAACCATCCCTTCTTCTCTGCCAGTTTGCCAGCGGGACGCTTTCAGCCCTCCATGGCATCCATTTTTTCCCGTATTTTTTCAGCCTGTTCACTGAGTTCGGAATAGAGTCGGATATCTCCGGAGCGTTGCGCCTCCATGGCCTTCCCCAGCAGCAACTCATATTCTTTCTGAAGCTTTTTTTTCGGATCTTTTTGCAAGAATTTGAACATAACGATTCACATGTTTTTTCTCGGTCAGACCAGTTTACATTGTTTGAACCTGATCAGTGGATTCGACCCACGCAAATATCCAAAGCAAGCATACGGAGGATTTTGAACCGGGAGAGTCGGGGAATTTCGCAGCATGCCCGTGCCAGACCAGGCCAGGTGATCCCCATGTTGGGCCTGCGAAGCATTCACCGTCCCTCGGGAAGCCCGTCGCCAAATTTGATCTTGCCATTTCAATCAGCCCCAGCCCCCCGCTTTCGCCAGACACTGGCCAGCCAGGGTTGCTGATCGCACGGCAAACCCGCCGGGCGGTAGTAATGCGCCAGTTCGTCAAAGCCGGCATGGGCCAGATAGGCACGCCAGGTCGAGAGGTCGTGATACACGCAATAGCGGCCGCCGTTCCACCCCTCCTGGTTTGCGCCACGCGGGTTGGAAGAGAATAAAACCCCACCGGGGCGCAATGCTGCATGAAGCTCACCGAGTATCCGTGGCAGTTCCTGGCTTGGCACATGAAACAGCGATGCGTTGGCGAATATGCCATGGAAATGTCCGGTGGGCAGATTTAACGCCAGGAAGTCCTGTTCCCACACCTCGCAACCACTGTGGGTGCGTGCCAGTTCCGCCAGCGGTGCTGCGCCTTCCAGGCCGACCGGCAAGTGGCCAAGTTTACGAAAGGCGCACAGATCGCGCCCGGGCCCGCAGCCGAAATCCAGAATGTGAAATGGTGCCTCTCCTTGCATGTGACGCAACAAAGCATCGATGTTCTGGCGAACATCATGATCACGCGTGCCCTCCCAAAACTGGTTTGCGCGACTGCTGTAGTCCGACAGCGTGGTCCGGGAGATCAACGCCAGTTCTTTATCCGAGTGGTTCACTGCATATCACTCCGAAACGGGAGGCAGTATGCCTCTCCAGCGCAAGATGCCATTCTCATTCTCTGTTGGTTTGTGCCGCGCAAATTGTGCAGCAGTTTTATTCCAGCTCCGTGGATGAGGTCAATGCGGCCTGCCCCCTCCCGGAGGAATCGGCGTATTTCAGTGGAGAGGACCGGATCAACCCGACGTGGCCACGGGGTACTGAATTGGAGGCTCTGGTCAGTTCGACGCCTCTGACCGGCCTGCAGGCAAAAACATGTGCGATCGCCAGTCGCACCTCATATGATAAAGAAACGTCCATTCCACCAGCTTCTTTGCTACAGGCTGTATATGGCAACGCGCTCAAGGAACAAGGCTTCCGACACCAGCATGATGTCACTGCTGGCCCTGCTCGGAATCATACTCGTGAGCATCGGAATCTACTTTTTGATAGACCTCGTGCAGTTCCGGCAGCAGGCTGTTCCCGGCCAGGGAATTGTGATCGGTTACAATGGCGAACGCAGTACTGGAGCCACCGGGCGAACCATGATCGGCTCCGTACCTGTCATCCGCTTTACCAGCAAACAAGGTCGCTCCATTACCTTCACGGCGCAGGCAGGCGAGTCTCCCTCCTGGTTTTTACCGGATATCGGCGATCCCGTGGACATACACTACCTGCCAAACAGTCCGAACGAGGCGCGCATGGATGGATTCGTCCAGAACGGACTGATCCCCGGTGTCAGCCTGTTTTTTGGAACTTTGCTCCTGTACAGCGCACTGCACGTAAAACGCAACGGGGTGGGTCGGCAGCAGACCTGGTCAGGGTGGACAGATTGAACAAAAAACTGGCGCGGAGTGAACAGGCGCATCAGATCGTACGTCCCAGCATGTGTCGGCAACAGGCAGAGCACGGCCGCGCTGACCTGAACCGCTCATTCAGGATTCACCGTCCTCGCAGCGCAGGATCGGGTGGCGTCCTGGCCCCATTCATAACGGAATATCTTCCTGCGGTGGATAAGACATCCCTCCACATTGCGGCACCTGAACCCACGCGGGGTTTCGCCATGGAGGCTCCCCACTCACTGCGGGTTGCAGGCGTCGACACGAGAAGCACTTTTGCCTGGTTCCGGGGGGCAGGCTGCGATCCCGTGCAAGAACAACAAGGGCCAAAAAAGCATCTGACGTAGCCCGAATCCGATCCGCATGGCCCACACGATGAGCCAGGGTCAGTCGTAGGCTAAATTCGAAACCCTGCATTGAGGTGACGCCTGGCGTCCGCCAACCTGCCTTCCCGGACAAAGTGGCCACCTCAGAGGAGTGCGGCCGGAATTTTTCCGGCAACCACACGGGAACCGTGCTTTGTCCATCAGCCTCTCAGCGAGTGAATAAGCAACCGGCAACCAAACAGTAGGAATGAAATGCCACCATGCCCCGTTTCGCGGGTAGAGCCGAACAGGCCCGGACCGAATCCTCTCGCCGGAGGCATGTAAACCGCGCCCCCGGAATAAGGTGTCGACCATGTGACCGGTAAACACCTTCCTGTTTCTGGCGGAGAGGGGGAGATTGATTCAAACCGCCCGAGCGCGATTTTCACCACTTCGGGGTTCCGTCGCTGCGCTCCGGCGTCCAATTTGCTCCCGGAGTCGCGATTTGTCGACCCGTCGGAGAACTTGCGTCCTCCACGGTGTTCGGGGCGCGTGCGCGTTTCTGGACGCCATGGGAACTGGCGTCTTCAGGGGAGAACGTCCGTCGCGCGGTGGCCCGTGTTTGAAATCAGCGCAGGGGACCTGCACAGCACTCGTTGGCAGGGAGCGCATGCCATGCCAGCCACGGTATGGCGCCCGTCGAGAAAATCGGCATAATCAAAGACTGTTACGGAATTCCCGCACGCAGGGAGCTGCGTCAGCGCACCGCGTCGGCTGGGAGGTCATGCATGAAATTCTCGATTGCCCATCCAGGCATCACTGCCTGCCTCTTGCTCTTTGCCGCTTCGCTCACGGTCAGGCCGGCACTCGCGGCGACCGACGGCTATGTTGGCGACGAGGCCTGCGCGACCTGTCATAGCGAAATATTCGAGCAGTACCGGCAGTCGGGCCATCCGTTCAAGATTCAGAAGATCGATGGCAAGCCGCCGGTTTATCCGGAAGGCACGTCGCCCGGCGTGCCCGCGCCGCCGGAGGGAATGGCGTGGGACGAAATCAGCCACGTCATCGGTGGCTATGGCTGGAAGGCACGCTTCATGGACCGGGAAGGTTATATCCTGACCGGGCCTGAGAATCGGCAATACAATCTCGCCAACGCGCAACTTGGCACTGCGCCGCACTGGAAGGGATACGATGCCGAAAATGCACCACGCAAGCCCTACACCTGCGGTGATTGCCACGTAACCGGCTGGCAGGCGACCGGTAAGGACGGCCCGCACCAGGACGGCTTACCCGGCATTCACGGCACCTGGGCTTCGCCGGGCGTCACCTGCGAGGCCTGCCACGGCCCCGGGTCGGCGCACGTTGCCAACCCCGCGAAGGCAAACCTGAGCGTCGCGCCCAATTGTAACGCCTGTCACGTCCGCGGCGACGCGACCCAGATCGATGCTGCCGGAGGCCTCGTCAGGCATCACGAGCAGTACGAAGACCTGCTCGCTTCGCCGCACCGGGAACTCTCCTGCACCACCTGCCATGATCCGCACAAGAGCACGAAGCACAGCCTCGGTGGCTTCAAGGGCGAAGCCAGGACCTGCGTTCAGTGCCACGCCGGGCAGGCGAAGGCCGCAGTTGCGCCGGAAGCGCACCAGGCATGCATGGATTGCCACATGCCCTTCACCGGCAAGTCCGCGATTGCTGTCACGGTCGCCTACAAGGGCGGCTCACTGCCGATCGGCGACATTCGCAGCCACATCCATCGGATCAGTACCGACCCGAACTGGAAAATGTTCACCGATGACGGCGGCTTCGTGCGAACCGATACGCAGGGACGCGCCTTCCTGACGCTGGAATACACCTGCCTTTCGTGCCACCGTGGCGCCGACAAGGCGTGGGCAGTAAAGAACGCGCCGCGAATCCACGGACGAAAGTAATCTCGTCCGTCGATCTCGTGGTTTCGTTCGTCGTCATCATCATAGTTGTGCATTGCGACTCTCCGGAATCCGCCAGCCGGACAGCGCGCACGGGAGGCAGATGAACCTGAACCCCTCAGATTCCGCGAATCGAGACCTTGCGCTCGCGCTGATCCCGCCTTTGCTGCTGCGTCTGAGCAACGATGGCCCCGAATCAGCACCGGCCCGCCTGGGCCTGCTCCTGCTCACCTTCATCGTCTCGCAAGTCTGGCGCGCGACGTTTGCCGGCGGACGCCTGTGGCTGCGTCCCGAAGCCGCGCAATTCAGCTTCGCCTTACTGTTTGCGGTCATGTTGCCAGAGCCGGCAGGCTGGGGTGGCGCGCTGCTGGTCACGAGCTTTGGCTGGGTTTTCGCCCGCGAAATCTTCGGAGGCCAGGCTTTTTTTTCGCCTGCCCTGGTCGCGCTCGCGTTCGCAATCTTCTCGTTTCCGCAAGCGGGCTACGAGATGCGTGGGATCCTGTCGGCGCCGGCCGATCCGATGCTTGCCCTCACCTGCCTGCCGGGCGCGGCCTGACTGCTGTGGCGGCGCCGCCTGGCCTGGCAAATCGTCGCCGGCGCATGTGCAGGCGCCGCAGCGGCCAGCCTGCTTGCAGGAATCGCCGCAGCACCAGTCTGGTGGGCACACTTCGTCTCCGGCGGATTCGCGCCCGGCATCCTGTTTCTCGCGGCTGCGCCGGAAAGCGCGCCAGAAGCGCGAACGGCCCGCTGGTTGCAGGGCGCAGGCGTCGGTGCGCTGATCGTCATCATCCGTTTGCTCGACCCTGCGCAGCCTGACGGCGTCATCCTCGCAGCGCTCCTCGGTGCGCTGTTCGCGCCACTGCTCGAGCGTACAGTGACCTGGAGGGGCCAGCGTGGATAGCGTGAACCCCTTGCGCTGGTGGCAGGTATTTCTCGGGCTGCCGAACCGGCGCCCGGCGAAAGCGATCGGCATCGCGCTGCTGGTCGCGCTGGCCTGCTCACTCACCGTCGCGCTGACCGCGCTCAATCTCAAGCCAATCGCCGACGCCAACCGCCTGCGCGAGCGGGCCGCAAGCCTGGTCGCGCTGGTCGCGGCGCTCGGCGTCGATATGCCGCGGGCGCGGCTCGTCGAGCTCGCTGATGGCGAATACGTTGCACGGGATCCGCAAAGCACCATGATGCTCGATGGCGGGCGCGATCTCGCCGGCCTCGGTGCAGTCGAGACCGTCGCGGAGGTGTACGAACTGCGCGACAGTGCCGGCGTTCAACTGGTCGTGCTGCCGGTGCGCGGTGCCGGGTACCAGTCGGTATTGAAGGGCTACCTCGCGCTGCGCGGCGACCTGGATACGATCGCGGCGCTCAGATTCCACGAACAGAATGAGACCCCCGGCATGGGTGCGAAGATCGCCGATCCGGCGTGGCAGGCGCTGTGGACCGGCAAGCGGGTTGCAGGCGATGACGGCACGATCCGGGTTCGTGCGGTGCGCGGGGACGGCGAGGGCCTACACGAGGTCGACGGCATCTCCGGCGCGACCCGGACGGTAAACAGGATCAACAACCTGCTGCAATTCTGGCTTGGACCCGACGGCTATGGACCTTACCTTGCCCGACTGAAGGCGGAGGCCGGCACTTGAAACTCTCCAAACGCAAGCTGGTTCAGCCGATCGTTACAACCAATCCCGTGACGGTCCACGTCCTTGGTATCTGCTCGGCGCTCGCGGTCACGACCTCGCTGGCGACCGCGCTTGTCATGAGCATTTCGGTGATCTTCGTGCTAAGCCTGTCGAACACGATCATCAGCGTCATTCGTCGCCACATACCAGCCTCGATTCGGCTGATCATTCAGATCACGATCATCGCTTCGCTCGTCATCGTCGTCGACCTGGTGTTGCAAGCCTACCTGTTCGAGCTCAGCAAACGCCTGAGCGTGTTCGTCGGCCTGATTGTCAGCAACTGTATCGTGCTCGGCCGGGCGGAAGCCTTCGCGATGAAGAATCCGCCGCTACCGAGCCTGCTCGACGGCCTCGGCAACGGCCTCGGCTACGCCTGGATCCTGCTGCTGATCGGCGCAGTGCGCGAACTGCTTGCTGAAGGAACCCTGCTCGGCTACGAGATACTGCCACTGGTTGAAGACGGCGGCTGGTTCACACCGCTGGAATCCATGGCTCTGCCGCCCAGCGCCTTCTTCCTGCTGGGCCTGCTGATCTGGGCGGTTCGCTCGCTGCGCGTCGAGCAGCGCGAGGCGCCAACGACCCGCAAGCCGGAGGTTTCGTCATGAGCGAGCTGCTGATCGGGGCGATCTTCAGCGAAAACCTCGCGCTTTCCTACTTCCTGGGCATGTGCACTTTTCTCGCAATGTCGAAGCAGTTCCAGACCGCATTCGGCCTTGGCATCGCCGTAATCGCGGTCGAGACGATCACGGTGCCAATCAACCAGCTGATCTTTAACGGCCTGCTCATCGAGGGCGCGCTGGCCTGGGCCGGCCTCGGCGATATCGACCTGAGCTTTCTCAAGCTGATCGCCGCGATCGGTGTGATCGCGGCCACGGTACAGATCCTGGAGATGATCCTGAGCCGCTTCTTTCCGGCGCTTCACAACGAACTCGGTATCTTCCTGCCGCTGATCACCGTCAACTGCGCAATCCTGGGCACGAGCCTGTTCATGTTCGAACGCCAATACGATTTCACCGAGAGCGTCGTCTATGGCTTCGGCTCGGGCGTCGGCTGGGCGCTCGCGATTTGCGCGCTGGCGGCGCTCCGCGAGCGCGTCGATGAGAGCCGGGTGCCCGCGGGGCTGCGCGGCCTCGGCCTCGGCTTCATTCTCACGGGCCTGATGTCGATGGGCTTCACCGCCTTCGGCGGCCTTGAACTGGGCTAGCCGGCATGCCCCAGGTCCTTGTCGCGAGCACCGTCTTCACCGGTCTGGTCCTGCTGCTGGTACTGGTCGTGCTGTCGGCGCGACGGCTGCTGCTTGCGCGCGGAAACGCCCGCCTGACGATCAACGGCGGTGAGCCCGTGGAAGTCGCTGTAGGCGACACGCTGCTTGGCGCCCTTGACGAGGCCGAGGTCCATCTGCCGACCTCCTGCGGTGGCAAGGGCACCTGTGGCCTGTGCCGGGTAAGAGTCGGAGGCGATGCCGGGCGCGAGGAGATCCTGCCGGTCGAGCGCGTGGCGCTCAAGGAATCCGAGCTATCGCAGGGCGTTCGCCTCGCCTGCCAGTTCGTTGTTCGCGGCGACCTCGCAGTCGACGTGCGTCCGGAACTACTGGTTTCTCGTAACTGGGAGTGCACGGTCCTTCAGACGCGCACGCTGGCACCGCTGATGAAGGAAATCGTGCTATCGCTTCCGGAAAAAGAGGAATGTGAACTTCCCGCCGGCTGCTACATCATCATCGTCGCACCACCGTACGGACTCGATTTCGACGACATCGATGTGGGTCCCGAATTCGAAAAGGACTGGCAGCGCCTGGGGCTGCGCAAGCTGCGCGCGGGCAGCATCACCGAGCAGAGCCGGGCTTACTCGCTCGCCAACAGGCCTGGGCAGACCGGCCAGCTGGTGCTCAACATTCGTCTGGTGCTTCCGCCGGCGTCAGCGCCGGATGCGCTGCCGGGTGTGGTTTCATCCTGGCTGTTCAGTCTGAAACCAGGCGACGCGGTACTGGCTTCGGGATACTACGGCGATTTCTTCATCCAGGATACGGATCGGGAGATCGTCCTGATCGGCGGCGGCATGGGCATGGCACCGCTCTGTGCACACGCCTACGATCAACTGGAGCGTGCGCAGACCGGGCGCAAAATGAGCTACTGGTATGGCGCCCGCTCGCTCAAGGATCTGTACTACGCCAACGAGATGGAACAGCTCGCCCGCGGGCACAGCAACTTCTCCTGGCACGTCGCACTATCCGACCCCGCGCCCGACGACGCCTGGAACGGCCCCCGCGGCTTCATTCACGAGGTCATCGTCAAAGAATACCTGGGCAACCATCCGTCACCGGAAAATTGCGAATACTACCTGTGCGGTCCGCCACCGATGATCCACTCGTTGCACACCACGCTCAGGCAGCTTGGTGTACCGCCGCAGAATATTTTCAACGATGACTGCGGGGTCTACTAGCAACATCGACGTCATGCCAGGCCACGAAATGATCTGCCCGACAACGGGGCAGCATGGGAGGACGATCGGCCTGCCGCGCCACCGGCTGTTGCTTTGCACCCTTAACTGGCATGGGATTGGAGTGGGCTCCGCTCCGGGCAGACACAAAAAGGGCAGAGTCTCACAGACTCAGACTACGAGGCGGTGCAGGCAGCCTTCCCCACATCGTTTCAGATTTCAGGCCCCTGGAAACAGGGAAAACCACAGGAAAACCCCTCTGCTCTGGCGCCTGATTTCGCCGGATGCGGCCAAAAAGCGCCCGCATTTCCAGCACGTTTCCCTGCCCTGGCTTTTCATGACCACCCGGTTTGCAGTCAGTACTGCGGAATCCTTCAGAGTACCGGGAGAATGAACCCTCCCGAGTTTTCCGGAGACTCCGGACGTTTGGGGGGTGAGTCATGGAGGTTCTATCTGGGTACGCGCCATGGGTGCGGGAACGAGTTGTACGATTGCGGGGTGCCCCCATTCTTTACCTGTGCCATCCGACATTCGAAACTGGATACATATCGGTCAGCGTTCATTCTCCTGATAAAATCCCAGTCCACAGATCGCCAGCACGGTATCCGGGCGCATTCCCGGGGGAGTTCGTTTCCCTCGCAGGAGCTGTACGGCAATGCTGCCCACGAATTGCCTGTCGCCGGGCGTTCCCCCGGGGAACGCCCGGCTTCGCGCCGACCTGTCCTCCACATGGACAAAGGAGTGCTCGCACGGTGATCACCGGCATGCCAACTTGACCCACAAGATGCTGCTGCGCATGGCCGGATTCCTGTGTGTCCTGCTGACCGTGGCCGGCCTCCTCCTGCCGTTGGTGCCCGCGACGCCTTTTGCGCTGCTCGCTGCAGCCTGCTTTGCGCGCTCGTCGGAGCGCTGGCACCGCTGGCTACTTGAGCACTGGCTGTTCGGGCCGATGGTCCGGGACTGGGAGGAAAGGCGTTGCGTACTGCGCCGGATCAAGATCGCGGCTGTGCTCACGATGCTGGTCATGGGCGGATTCTCGGTGCTGGTCGTGGTCAGTGCGACCGCCGGAAAGCTGGTCGGTGTGCTGCTCATGGCGGTGGGATGTGCCGTGGTGCTGCACCTGCCGGACTGTCCAGAAGATTCGCAGGAATCCGGCCGGGGGCGTTCCGGGGAGTGCTGACCCTGCCTGCCCGCGGCCCAGCCGCAGGCGCGATCCGTGCGGCCCCGACGCCTGCGCCTTCATGTCATTGTCCCGCTGCGGGGCCGAATATGTTTACTATGGAGCAGACCAGACAGATACGTTGGGGATACGGTTCAGGCGCGATGGATATGTCCGCAGTCAGGGCAGTGTGCTTCGATCTCAGCGGCGTACTGTACGACGGCGAATCGGTGATCCCCGGCGCGGTTGAGACAGTCGCCGGGGCGCGGGAGCGGGATCTGGTGCTGCGTTTCGTCACCAATACCGCGACCAGAAGCACGCAGCAGCTCCTGGACAAGCTGCACGGATTCGGCATTCCGGTGGCGCCGGAGGAACTGTTCACCGCGCCGATCGCCGCCCGCGAGTATATGACGCAGCGCTGCCTGCGACCCTACTGCCTGGTGCATCCGGCAATCCGGGGCGAATTCGCATCCCTGGATCAGCAGCAGCCCGATTGCGTGGTCCTCGGCGATGCGCGGGACGAACTCAACTACGCTTCGCTCAATCAGGCCTTCCGGCTGTGCATGGAGGGCGCCCCACTGATCGGCATCGGCATGAATCGCTATTTCAAGGACGAAGATGGCCTGAAACTGGACGCCGGTGCGTTCATCCACGCGCTGGAATGGGCGGTGGGAACCGAGGCCGTGATCATGGGCAAGCCGAGCGGAGCATTCTATGCGCAGGTCGTGCACAGCACACCCTTTGACGCCAGTGCCTGCCTGATGGTGGGAGACGATGCGGATGCGGATGTGGCAGGCGCCATGCAGGCGGGGCTTCAAGGTTGCCTGGTACGCACCGGGAAGTACCGTCCCGGTGACGAGGACCGGCTTCCGGACGGCGCGCAGGTGATTGATTCGGTGCGGGAATTACGCGCCCTGATCGGCGCTGGTTAGGCCCGCCGCGCTGCTGCCCTGGCCGGTGTCCACTTTGACGGAGGGCAGGTCCGGAAACCGCGCCTCGCGCGGGTAACGGACGATGCTATCCTTCGGGAGTGAAGAAATTCCCCGCAAGGCGCTCGCTTCTGCCGATTCTGGCCCTGCTCCTGATGTGGATGCAGCCAGGAACGGCTTCGGCAGCAGCGCCCGGTTTCCTGCTCGAGATCGATGGCCCGATTGGTCCAGCGATCAGTGCGCACGTGGTGAATTCCCTCGAGGTTGCCGCGGACCGTGATGCGCAACTGGTTGTCCTGCGCATCGACACACCCGGTGGGCTCGACGCCTCCATGCGGGACATTGTCAAAGCCATCCTGGCCTCGCCCGTTCCGGTGATCGGTTACGTGGGGCCATCGGGTGCACGTGCTGCCAGCGCCGGCACCTACATTCTCTACGCCACGCATTACGCCGCGATGGCGCCCGCGACCAACCTGGGCGCCGCCACGCCGGTTGCCATCGGCGGCTCCCCAAAGATGCCCGATATGCCCTCCGGAAAAAAGGAGGGAAAGGATGACGACCCGGATAGCGAGGCCGCACCGGCACCTGGCAATGCCTCGGAGCGCAAGGCCATCAACGATGCCGTGGCCTATATTCGCGGCCTTGCCGAACGCCGTGGACGCAACGCGGACTGGGCCGGACAGGCCGTACGCGACGGTGCCAGTATTTCCGCGGCGGAGGCATTGGAGCAGAACGTGATCGAGGCGCTGGCCGAGGACATCACCACCTTGCTGAAGGAACTGGATGGCAGGCAGTTCAGCATATCCGGCACCGAAGTGACGCTGCAGACGGACGGGCTGACGCTCGTCACCCTGGAGCCGGACTGGCGCACCGAACTGCTGGCGATCCTGACCAACCCGACCGTGGCCTACCTGCTGCTCATGATCGGCATCTACGGCCTGATCCTGGAGGGATACAGCCCCGGCGCCCTGGTTCCGGGCGTGGTCGGCGCCATC
>JBFKXW010000038.1:0-12884 GCA_041637915.1 Pseudomonadales bacterium
GACGGTGGACTCCCAAAGCGAAGTACGATCTGTCAAATTCTAGACTAAATCAGAAAGCCAGCTTTCTATGCCCTCGTTCATTGACGAACGCAAGCGGGGGCCGCAACACATGAGTTGCGCCCGTAAAGTTACGGCGGCACCGGTTTGAGGATGATCTGGCGCGCCGCGGATGCGATTGTCAGCGTCATTTTTGTAAATCGACGCGCCAGCACGTGCATGCCCGGTGCACCGATACGTCACTAAAAAGTGTAGCGACGCGCTGATGAAGAAATCAGGGCTTTGCGTGCCTTGTTTCATGATCACGATCGCGCGCAACCACCGGTAGTGTGTCGTGTCACGGACCGCCCATACACTCTTTGATCAGGCCGCGTTCATCCCTCGCAGCGCATAAAAGAACAATGCTGCCAGGAACGCCGAAACCGGCACCGTGATCAGCCAGGCCGCGATGATCTTTACAACAGCACCACGCTCCACCAGTTGCTGCTGGTACAGCCTTCTGAGTTTCCTGCGTTCCTTGCGGCTGAATTCAGCCGGTTCGGCTTCCTGCTTGAGGTTACGCAGCATCTGTCGCTTCTCATCAAAGCTGGCCTGCTCAAAGCTGTGCAGGAACGCATCCACCACGCCAGCATCCACGCCAGTGTGGTGCGCCCGGATCTGCTCGAGTTTCCGCTGATAGATCAGTTTGATGCGCTCCCGCAAAAAGCCGATCCCGAAGACACCGCCGACCGCAATGTGCGTGGAACTGACGGGCAAACCCAACTGGGAAGCGATGATCACCGTGATGGCGGCTGCCAGGGCGATACAGTAGGCGCGGGTCTTGTCGAGTTCGGTGATCTCTGACCCAACCGTTCGGATCAGTTTCGGACCGAACAAAGCCAGACCCAGCGAGATGCCCAGGGCGCCGATCAGCATGACCCAGAGCGGCACCCCGGCCTTGCCGGAGATATTACCCTGCACGACGGCCTCATTGATGGCAGCCAGGGGTCCGACCGCATTGGCGACATCATTCGCACCGTGTGCAAAGCTGAGCAGCGCCGCCGCGAATACCAGCGGGAGCGTGAACAGATCATTGACCCCTTCTCGCGGATTCTCCGTATTGATTTCGGCAGAACGGAGCCGGCTCCTGACCAGCGCAAAAACCACACCGGCAACGCCCAGACCGATCATGGCCGCAACCGGGAAACTCACTTTCCAGACGTGCTTGACGCCCTTGAGCATGAGATAGGTCCCAAAGGCCCAGGCCATGACCGAGAGTAACCAGGGCACGACCTTGCGGGCAGCAGCGACCTGATCGACCTGATAGCTGATGGTTCGCTTGATCAGGTAAAGGAAGCCCGCGGCGATCAGACCACCCATCAACGGAGAAATCACCCAGCTCGCGGCGATCTGCCCCATTCTTCCCCAGTTGGCGATGTCCCAACCGCCTGCTGCAATCCCGGCGCCGAGCACGCCACCAACGATCGAGTGGGTTGTGGATACCGGGGCACCCGCCGCCGTTGCAAAATTCAGCCAGACCGCAGCGGCCAGCAAGGCGCCGGTCATGAGCCAGATGAACTCCTCGACGTCCTGAAAACCGGACGGGTCAATAATGCCCTTCTTGATCGTGGAGACCACATCCCCACCCGCGATGAGCGCGCCGCTGGCCTCGAAAATCGCAGCGATCAGAATGGCGCCTGTGAGGCTGACGGCCTTGGAGCCAACTGCGGGTCCGACGTTGTTCGCCACATCATTGGCGCCGATGTTCAGCGCCATGTAGCCGCCGATCATGCCGGCGAAGATCAGACTCATACCGCCTGGCAGTTGATAGGCCTGCAGATAGATATACCCGAACACGACCAGCAGGAACATGCCTGCCAGTCCCAGGCGCATGAACAGGCCCCTGTAGGTCAGCTCACCCTGCATGATTCCCCAGACTCCTTTCCCGGTTTGATGGCGTGCCTGTCACGAAAGAGCATCCAACGACACGGAGCGTTTGATGGCGGTCATCATACTGCAACCCGCCGGTCATGAAAGCCCCGCGCCGGCACATCACGATCAATCCGGAAACCGGGTTGGATGCGCACCAAGTAGCTATTCGACAGCGGGACTGAAGCCCACTGGGGTGGTGCCATTGAAATGGGCCGCCAGTAGGCCAGATGGCCCGGCCGGGTGCAGGAGTCGGCCACAGATTCATGACCCTGGCGCCAGGTAGTGCAGACAGCCGGCCTCAGCGAGGAAAGAGGTCAGCGCACCCTCCGGGGCAACGCCACTGAATTTTTCGCGCAACTGCTGCAGTCCGGCGACCGGATATTTGAACGTTTTCTGCCAATAGCGGCGCCCTTCCATCTGCAGATCCGTGGTTTCCTCCCCGGCTCCCCAGGATGTGGCATTCGCGTCGCTCCAGGCCAGAAAGCGCGGACCGACCTCCCGCGCAAACAGGGGCAGCAAGGTAGGCCGCAGCGCATCGAGTGTCTCGAAATCACCCTCTACCCGCGGATCCTCCATTCGACGAATCCAGCGCACCACTGCGGGCGCCAGGTCGTTCAGCAGGCGCTCGCCACTGGGGTCCATCCAGGCCTGGACCAACTGCCCCCACACGCCGAAGTCAGCATAACCAGGACGCCCACCCAACAGGTAGGGCCGCTTCTGCAGATGCGTTTCCAGCAGTTGTGATAACTGCGCGAACGAGTGAACCAGTATGGGGGCATTGTTTTCGTTCGCGCCGGCAAATGCCAGGCGCGGCACCATGCGGCGCACGATAAACCAACGCATGATCGGGCGCGTCAGCGGCTTACTCCAGCCGATCCCCCACCCGTCGATCATGCCCTCCGCAAGTGAGTTGCCCCGCCGCTTCTGATCCTGGGAATATCCCCAGCGGTAATGAAACATCAACTTGTTGACCCACTCGTCTCCGTACTCTTCCAGCAACTCAGAGAGGTACCGCAAGTCTGCGTCCGCCGGGTGGAAGGAAGGCTCCGGATGTGCCGTCTCCAGGTGCTGGAGAATCGGAGTGGAATCCTGCATGGGCGTTCCATCCGGCAAGAACAGCAGGGGAATCAGGGGTACCCGGGCATGCTGCCTGAAGAGTTTCTCCTCCCGGAAACGGTCCAGCCATTCCGGCTCGAATCCTTTGAACCGCAGCGCGGACCGCACCTTGACCGAGTAACCCGATTCAAAACGACCGATCAGCCGGTAGCCACCCGATGTCCGCATGCGCGTCCCCTTTTCCCCGTTCTGCCCCGGCCATGAGAGTGCACCCAACGCCTTACTGTGACAGCACCTTTCGAATTCTCGGCAGGGCCGCCTGCGCACACCGCCGACCCACTTCCACGCAATGATCGAACTGCGAGAAATCTGCCCAGAACACCTCCGAAGTTTCCACAGGAATCACCACGTCGGCATCCTGAATGATCATCTTCTTGAGGCGGAAACGGGAAATATCCGCGGCGCGCATAGCCATTTCGTAGCTGTTGCTGAGCTGTGCCAGCGGATCGGGTTCCGGGCTGAGGTCCACGGCAATGACCACTTCAGCCCCCTGCCTGCGGGCAACATCACAGGGCACCGGGTTGACGATCCCGCCGTCCATCAGTTGCATGTCCTCCCGCTCTATGGGCGGGAATACGCCGGGAATCGCACAACTGGCCATCACCGCTTCGAGCAGCGGGCCCTCGGTCAGCACCACTTCTTTCCCTGTGCACAGGTCGAACGTGATGATGGAAACGGGCACCAGGCTTTCCTCGATATTCACCGGCGGAATCAGGTACTGCACGTTCTTGCGGAGCGTTTCCTCGCTGAACAGGGAGGTCTTGGAAAGCGAGGTGGCGAATACCGCACCCTGCGCGAAGCGAATCTTGAGCTTCTCGTAGAGGTTCTCACGGCTTTCCTCACTCTGTCGCAGATAGGCGAGCTTGGTGTTGTCATACAATTCCGAGTGCAGGTAATGACGGAACTGCGTAATGCTTGGCGCGATTTTCGGGCGGAACGCGTACATCGAGCCCACGGCCGCACCGATGCTGGAGCCAACGATCAGGTCGATCGGGACGCCCTCCCGTTCGAGCACTTCGATGACGCCGAGGTGGGCGAAACCGCGCACTCCACCACCGCCCAGGGCCAGCCCCACTTTCACCACGAATCTCCTCCTGCGCCAACCGCGCGCCGATTCCTGCAGGCGCCTTGAAGTATGGGCCCGACACGGACTTTCTCAAGTCCGGCGACCCGAATGACAAGGGAAGCACAGCCCACGCCCCGGTTCCTATCCCACGTTCCGCTACGCGAAAAAAGCCCGTCTGGATGCCCGCGATACGGCGCTCCCGACGATCTCCCGGGAAACTGGCGGCTTGGGTGTCACTGGCTACACTGCTGGGAAAGGTCACTCAGAAACCTGACGTATCCATGACACGTTTTTTCGCCAATTCTGCGGGCGTCCTCAGCAGTTCCATGGTAGCTCTCGCAATGCAGCCCGCCTATGCTCTGGACCTGGAATTTTTTGATGGCGAGTTATCCGTTGAAGTCAGCCATCAGTTCAACTACGGCGTTTCCATCAGTACGCAGGAAGCCAGTAAGCGATACATCTACGGCATTACGCCGGTACTGAACGGACACCCCTATTCCTTCACGGCTGCGCAGGGCCAGGCGAAATACGATGCCAATGGTCAGGCCAATGGCGGACCGCCGCGCGTGATCCGGGATTCCGTGATCGTAGGGAACGGCGGCCGCGCCGGTGTGCCCGTACTGGACGACGGAAGACTGGCCTACGGCCGGGGGATCTACCAGAACCAGTTCCGGGGTTTCTCCGACATCAAGGCCAACTGGGGCGATTTCGGCGCGCGGGTACGCGCCATGTACTTCTACGATACCGACTTTGTCGATCAGGACCGCGAGGTGCACCCCGGCTACCTGGAGGAAATCACCACCACCGACCGGGTGAAACGTCTACTCGGCCGCAACCTCACCACCCGCGAAGCCTACGTGTACTGGGACGGCTACATCGGGGATACCCCGCTCACGGTCCGGATCGGCGATCAGGTGCTCAACTGGGGCGGCTCACAGTTCGCGCCCGGCATCAACCAGATCAACCCACTGGACATCAACAACCTGCTGGTACCCGCCTTTGACCCCCAGAATGCCCGCGAACCCATCGGCCTGGCCATGTTCAACATGGCCCCCTTCGACTGGCTGAATGTGGAGGGTTATTACCAGTACGATGATGCCATCATCGGCGCGCCGCCCGGTGGCACCTTCCTTTCGCAGGCGGATATTTCCGGCGCCGGCGTTCAGGAATTTGCCGGTCTTGGCAATCTCTGCGTCGTCACGAACAGCGATCAGCCCTACGATAGCGACCCGGCCATCTCCCCGTTCAACGCACCGGGCGCCTGTGTGCCATTGCAGAAAACCCGCATGGCTTCAAACAGCGGACAATTCGGGCTGAATATCGGCTTCCAGATGCCGTTTCTACCGGTGTTCGGCAATTACCAGTTCAACGCCTATTACATCCGTCATCATGCGCGGATTCCGAACATCGGCGTCTGGCGCGCGGGTGTGGTGCCCAATGCAATCCCCTGCACGCTGTCACGCCCAGCACTCGTCATGAGCAACGACCCGGATGGCCGCCGTTTTGGGGAGGCATTGTCGTCGGCAACCGGGGGTGATCCGCAGGATCCGAGTTGTTACAACATCGCGCAGTTTGACCAGACCAACTGGGATCCCAGTGATTTCGTACAGGTCGGCTTCACCTTCCCCGAGGATCAGACTGTCTTCGGCCTCTCCTGGCGCGGGCCGGCCCCCTTCGGTTCGGTCTTCTCGGGTGAGTTCGCCTACCGGAAGGACACACCGATACAGGTTTCGCCGGTGGATATTCTCAGTGCCGGCACTTTCGTGGCCCTGAGCGGCAATGTCACCGACGCAAACGGCATGGCCGTGGACTTCGACCCCACGGGTCTTTCGCCTGCGACGATTGCCGCAATCGGGGCGATCACCGGCGGTGGCGCGCAGATCAAGACCTCTTCCTCGGCGCGGGAATCCGATGACCTGAGCGGAAACTTCATCAATCTGCCTCGCCGTATGAGTTGCCTCACCTATTTCGGGATGGACATCAACCGCTGCAACCAGCAACTGCAAAACGGCCGGACGCCGGCCGTGGACAATGATGGCTACCCGGGTGGGTTCGATGGTGCGTTCGGCCTGCTGCAGTCGACACTGGGCACACCCATGGAGGGCTGGGTGGAACGGGATGTCCTGCAATTTACCGGCAGTTTTCTCAAGCTTTTCCCGAATGTACTCGGGGCTGAGCGCCTGATCTCACTGCTGGAGGTTTCCTTCATGCACATCAAGGACATGCCCACCGATCTTTTCATGGCCCGTACCAAGGTCAGCTGCACCTACGATCTTGCGGGCTGCCTGGAAAATGCCGACGATTTTGCCTGGGGCTATCGCCTGTTGATGCAGGCCAACTATGACAACTGGCTGGGCAGCAAGTGGCAATTCCAGGTTCGCAGCATCTTTTTCCATGACGTACATGGCTACGTGCCGGACAACCTGTTGCTGTTCAAGGAAGGCCGCAAGAACATCGTGCTGGACTTTCAGTTCAAGTACGCAAAATTCATCAGCAACGTTCGCTTCCTGGGTTTCACCGGTGCGAAAGAATCCAACACGCTGGCCGACCGCGACACGCTGCAGATCAACTTCCAGTACCTGATGTAACCATCCCGCTGTGCTGAAACAGCCGCGCGTCGTGGCAAGCGCCTGCGATGCCCCTAGCCCGTGTGCGCCCATTCTGGCAGAGCCCCGCCCGGCAGGTATTCCCGCCGCGGAGAGGCCTGATAAAGATGCACCTCGCAGGGCCCCGCCTTTCTCTGAAGCTTCGGCTGCAAGGCCTCCAGCGCGGCCGGGTCCGGCAGCGGGAAAAAAATGTTGATCTTGTTCGTGTACGGTTTGGGGTCCGTCGGTTGTACCGGGTCCGTGGGCGGGAGCGGCGCGTATTCCTGCAGTTCCAGCGCAGGTTCCAGGCCGGCACCGCGCAACTCCGCGCACAGTCGATCCAGATCGCGTCGTGATGCCGGATTGCCATGCACGCCAATCAGGTAACGGGCCTCGATGTGCTCCGGCTTGCTGCGCCCCCGGGCTGCGCTGAATGCCGCCTCGAAAGAATCCACCCCAGCCTCCCGCAATTCATTGATCAGCGCGTAATACGGATTGAAAACCATGGCCAGAAAACGGCGATGGCTGGGATAGCGGACGATCAGCAGGTTGCCGAAGCGCTGCTGTCCATGGATGCTTTCCGCGTGCTTGCCCACCCAGACTGGCATGCCGCCCGTGAAACGGATCATCGGATACACGAACAGGCCATACCACCGGTACGCCGAAAAATTGCGGTAGTGAAGCAGATTGAGCACGTACACGGGGCTGGCACTTCTGGCGCGTGCCAGCGACACAACCTCCCGCCAACGGGTGCGCTTGTAAATGCTGAACATCGGTACACTCTCCTCAGGTTCCTGTAGCAAACAGCCGGGGGGACAGCCGCGCGGCCGTTCCGGCATTTCAGCACAAATCAAGAGGCAGGATTGTTACACGCGGCGGCGCGGAAGGCACACACGCAACGTCGACGCGCATCAGCTCAACACGCGCCGTCCAGAACACCACACGGGGAGCTGGCTCAGTCGCGAGACTCTTTGGCAAGATGTGGGTGCTCCGCGCGATCAAGACCGGATTGCTCCAGCAGGGTGCTGGGCAATGGCAGGCGGAAGCCCGCGAGGAACGCGTCCCGATCGGCCCGCTCCGCAGACTGCGCCCGGCTGTTCATGACATGTTCCATGTACAGGCTCTGCAGGTAGGCGCGATAAAGTTCGTTCAGCGCAGAGCAGTCCTCGCGCACCGACGGCACGAACTGCAAACCGTACCGGTGAATCAGATCCCCCCGGAAGCGCTCCTCCAGTTTGCCAATCATGGACTGGCGCCGCGACTCAACAATTCGCTTGTCCGTGGGGAGGAGCAACCACTTCTGTTTGGTCACAATCTGAAATCCGGCCCGAAAATAAACCCGCCCGGACTGCTTCTCCACACCGAGGACACGCAACAGTGTCTCCGACGGCAGGTCAGCGGGCAGCAGGATGCTCGCGCCGGCAATACTGCTTTCCAGCACCGCTGCCGGAAAACGCCGCTCGACCAGACTGCCATCGAACAACACATCAATCCGAATATCATGAGTGAAACCGTCTTCTTCCACATAGCAGAAGTTTTCCGGAATGGGGTCCCGATCAAAACGACGCCGTACCTCCCTGGAGAGTTCCGTGAGTTGCAGTGTGGGCGGCAGTTCTAACTGATCAACGTTTTCGCTGTCTGACATCCCGATGAGACCCTGACTGGAGCGCCGAGCAAATATACGAACACTTATTCATTTCTCTCCACCCAGCATAGCGCCTGGATAATTTATCGCCATATCGGGTTCCCAACTTTTAAAATATGGTGCCGATTCCGGGAAAACACCTCACCAGAACGAATGGTGCTTTATCCGCCTGCCCCTCTACGCGGGGCCAAACCGGATCGTGACATCAGTTGGCCGCGTAGCGATAGCCCTGAAACGAGACCCGGAAAAACAGGGAATAGAGGATCGGCACCACCCCAAGCGTCAGGATCGTTGCGAAGACCAGACCGAAAATGATTGCGATGGCCATCGGTTCGAACATCAGTCCACCGCCAAACCAGAGCGGCAGCAACCCCACCGCTGTCGTCGCCGTGGTGAGCAGGATGGGACGGAAGCGTCGCTGGGACGCCTCGATAATCGCATCCTTTGCATCCCGTCCGTACTCGTTGATCTCCAGTTCGATCCGATCGATCAGCACGATGGCGTTGTTGATCACGATCCCGGCCAGGCTGACCACGCCAAGGAAGGTCATGAATCCGAAATAGGACTGCCCGACGAGCAGGCCGAAGAACACGCCAATCAGAGAAAGGGGGATGGTCAGCAGAATGATCAGCGGGCGACGGATGGAATTGAACTGCCAGACCAGTAACAACAGGATGATGATCGCGCCAATTGGCATCTTGGCAGCCACGGCCTGCTGGTCCTTGGCGGAATCCGCTGCCTCGCCGGCAATCTCAAACTCGTAACCGAAACCCCATTCACTGCTGATCTCGTCCATGTAGGGCTTGATCTGAGCCACGATAGCGGCAGCGGTCGCTCCGTCCTGCAGTTGGGACAGCACGGTAATCGTCTTGCGCCCGTAGCGGTGCCGAATAAGGCCGGGTTCCCAGACCACCTCCAGATCAGCCACCTGCTTCAGCGAGACGGCCTGACCGGTTGCCTGTGAATAGACCTCGATGGATTCCAGCTTGGCCAGATCGTCGCGGTCTGCACCGGTGGAGCGCAGCACCACCGGAACGAGGTCCTCATTTTCGCGGAACTCTGTCGCGACCAGACCATCGAAGTTGGCCTGCAGCGAGGTGGCGATGTCCTTGCTGCTGACACTGGCGCGGCGCGCGCGGGCCTGGTCGATATTCACCTGGATCTTCTTGAACCAGGATCCCCAGTCGTCGGTCACGAACTTGGTGCCCGGTATCGTGCGCAGCTGATCGGACACCCGGTCGGCAATCTGGTACAGCACCTTTTCATCTTCGCCGATCAGGCGCACCGCGACCGCTGCGGGCACGGGTGGCCCGTAGAAGGTGCGCTTGATCTCCATGTGCATGTCGGGATAGTGGTTGAAAACGTAATCCTCGAGTTTCGCGATCACTTCACCGCGAATCTCCGGATCCGTCGTGTTCAGGAGCAAAAAGGAGTATTCCGGCGATGGTGGTGCCGGAATCCAGTTCAGTTGGAACCGCGTGCCACCGCTGCCAATGAAGCTGCCCCACTTCTCCACGCCGCGCGGCTGATCCTCGCGGACCTGCAGTTCCCTGGCGATAAATTTTTCAATGTCACTGATGACCTCGATGCTGCGTTCAATCGGCGTACCAAACGGCAGTTCAAACTCGGCCGTCACATAGATGCGGTCGTCCTGGGGAAAAAACAGCTTGGGAACCAGCGCAAAAGCCTGCAGCGACATATAGAACATGGCAAAAACGGCCAGCAGGGAGACCGTGCGGTTACGCAGTACCCAGCAAAGCACGTTGCGATAGAGATGGTAGGCGCGCGTGTCGAACAGGTTGCCACTCTGATCGCCCGCCGCTTCGTCCGGCGCGCTTCGCTTGCAGCGCAGGAACAGGACGCACAGCAACGGGATCAGGGTCAGGGCCAGCACCCAGGAACACAACAGGGTGATCGTTACCACCTTGAACAGGGATGCGGTGTATTCTGCCGTGCCGCTCTCGGCAATGAACTGTGGCAGGAACGCAGCAGCCGTGGTCAGCGAGGCAACCAGCAGGGCTGCCCCGAGTTCCTGTGCGGAGTCGACTGCGGCCTTGAATACCGGCTTGCCCTCCTCCGCCTGGGTCAGGATGGACTCCACCATCACAATCGCATTGTCGACCAGCATGCCCAGCGCGATGATCAGCGCCGCCAGCGAAACCTGTTCGATCCCGATGTCGAACAGCCCCATGAAGACAAAGCACATCATGATGGAGGTCGGCACGGCACTGGCGACAATCAGCCCGGTGCGAATGCCAAGAAACATCAGGATGACGAGGCTGACTACGCCGATTGCCTGCAGGAGGTTGCCCACAAATGTACTGACCCGCGCATCGACGAGGTCCGGCTGGAACGCGATGAAACCGAAATCGATACCGATCGGGTTCTGCTCCAGCAGGTGCTTCTCGATGGCGCGCACTTCCTTGCCCAGTTCGATGATGTTGCCGCCCTTGCGGAGCGAAATGGCGATGGCGATGCCGGGGGTGCCCGAGAAATGGAATACGCTCTGCGGCGGATCGATGTAATCGCGGCGTACTTCCACCAGATCTTCGAGATAGATGAGCTGATCGCTGCGCGGGGGTGCGATCACGGTACGTTTCAGATCCTCCAGCGTTTCGTAATTGCCGCTGGGTTCAATGATCAGCTTGTCCTCGCCGGACACGATGCTGCCGCCCGGCGTGATGATGTTGCGGCTGGAGAGAATCTCCAGCAACTGGCCCGGCGACAGCCCGACCCGCGCCAGCCGCGTGTTGTCGTACTCGAGGAAAATGCGCTCTTCCTGAATGCCGTGCAGTTCCACCTTGGAAACCTGATCCAGCACCAGCAGGTCATCGCGCACGTCGTCGGCAACTTCCTTCAATTGTGCGTAGGTATAACCCTCCCCGGTCAGAGACATGACAATGCCAAACACGTCGCCGAACTCATCGTTGAGGTCCGGACCGATCACTCCGCTGGGCAGGTCTTCGCGCACCCGGTTCAGCTTGCGCCGTACATTGTCGAAGATCGGCTGCAGATCGAAGTAGCGATCCTGGATCTGGAACATGACAATGGATACGCCGGTCTTGGACGTGCTGTAGTGATGATCGAGTTCTGGCACCTCCTGGAGCACCTTCTCAATCTTGTCGGTGACCAGTTCCTCCATGCGCCGCGGGCTGGCACCGGGCAGGTAGGTCAGAATCTGCGCGAAGCGGAAGGTCAGCTTGGGGTCTTCAGACCGTGACATGCTGTTCCAGGCGATCATCGAAAACAGGAACACGGAGGCAAGCACAACCAAAGTGAACCGGTTGTACTTGATGGCGCCCTCGGTGAGGGTCATGCGGGGTCCTCCAGGTGCTGCAACATGCGCACTCGCTGCCCGTCGCGGAGCTGGCTCACACCAGCGGTCACCACCTTCTCACCGGGCTCAAGTCCCTCGAGAATATGGACGCCGTGACCGGTCAGGTCGCCCACCTTCACCAGTCGGCGCTCCACCGTGGTAATGCGCTGCTGTGGGTCTTTGAGGACGTACACGAACCGACCATCGACATGACCTCCCACTGCGGCCAGCGGCAGAATGATGCGACCCGCCTCATCGCCGGAACCGATCCGGAAAGTCACCTCTCCGGAGAGGCCGGAGCGCAGCGGCACCGGCTCCTCGTCAATTTTCACCGTGACAGGAAAGGTCGTTCCGACCTCAGTGGCCGCCACGCCGACCTCGGTCACGGTGGCGGGATAGACCACGTTTTCGATCTCTGCAAAACGCACCTCCACCTTGTCGCCCTGCCGGATGCCATAACTGACACTGCCCGGCACCTGCACCTTGACCTCAGTTTCGCCACCGCAGCCCAGCAACGCGATGGGCTGCCCGGCGGCGACGTTCTCGTTGACCTCGATATCCAGCGTGGCCACGTCACACTCGGCCGGCGCTGTCAGTACCGAATATCCGAGTTGCCGTTGCGCCAGCTGTAACTGGTTGGCGATGGAGGCGACTGCCGCGTCCGCGGCTTCCGCATTGGCGCGCGCGGCGTCCAGTTCATTCCGGGCAGCATTGTTGTTCTCATACAGGCCGCGAACCCGCGCCAGCACGGAACTGGCGTTGCGCTGGTTCGCCTTGGCCTGGTCCAGAGCCGCGCGCGCCTCCTGCACCCGCAACTGCAGGTCGGCAGCGTCCAGCCGGGCGATCACCTGATTGTTCCGGGTGCGGTCGCCGATCCTGATATTCAGTTCCGATACGCGACCCGCGACCCGGAAACTCATCCGCGTCGCGGCGGTGTCGCGCGAGGTTCCTGTGTACACGCGCTGTTCGCGTCCGGTGGTAGCCTCTACCGTGGTGAAGCGAACCGGCCGGATCACCTCCTCGTGTACCACCTCCTGCTGTTCGCATCCGGCCAGCAGGAGGCCGAGCAGAAAAGTCAGCCCTGCCCACCGGTGGCTCCTCTTGTGGAATCGACGCACTTGCATTCTCCTCAGGTGGGATCCAGTTCGGCGGGCACGATGCCGCGCTGCGCGAAAAACGCATCCATCCGGTCATAGATTTGCCGACGCTGCTCAGCGGTCTGCAGGAAATCGAAGGCACCGACCGCCC
>JBFKXW010000039.1:0-12831 GCA_041637915.1 Pseudomonadales bacterium
ACTCCAAACCGCAGGTATTCACGATCCTGCGCTGCGCCTCGAAGCGATCATCGCGGCCGCCGCCGAAAAGGTAATCGCCGCCGGATTGGCCGGGGCTGGATTCGGACAGTTCGACACGCGACCGATTACGGGTCACGAATTCACCAGTGAATATGGTTGCCCCGTTCTCCTGATCGACAGCCAGTAACTTCAGTCGGCTGCCCACGGGAAACCAGCCATCTGTCTCAATGCGCGCGCCTTCAATATGACAATTCACCAGCCGCGCTGACGAGGAGTGGGATGGCCGCGCGTTGGCCAGCGAGACCTTGAGGCAGACGGAGCGAATCTGACCGTCGTCTTGCACCAGCGCCAGTGCATCCTCGACGCTGTGACGCCCGGTTTGCCGGCGCAGTTGGCCCTCGACTTCCGTCACCTCGAAAACGGGGAGTCCAGTCATGCCAAATTCGGAATCATTGATGCCCATCTGGCGCTATCCCCGGCCGGCTTTCCTCCACGATCCAAGCGATCCCCCGCGGTCGAAACTCACCGTCTTGATTTTGCATGAATACCAAGGTCCAGCACAGGGAAGAAATGAACATTTTCAAACATTTGCAACAGCGCAGCGCGTACTGCCAAACGCTCGCAGAGTAGTGTCGCTGCTATATTGGGTAGGTCGGCGGACACGGTACCCGCCATCACAAACAACCAGAAAACTGGCGGGACCCCTCGATCCATGATCCGACGACTGGCCCCCGTGACAATCCTGGTGGCCCTGATCTGGATCAGGCCAGGCAGCGCCGCGGACGAATCACCGCAGCCTCTTCCCGTTACGGCGGGTGTCAGCAGCCCGGTGGTCACCCCCCCAGACGTGCTGGTACGCGCCAGACTGCTCGGCCGATACGTAGAAGATCTACGCTGGCTGCATGGCGTACCGGCGACCAAACGCCTGACACTGCGGGTTCGCAAGGCACAACCACGCGAGGTGTTTTTTCAGGCGCGCGCTTTGCACGAAAAAGTGGCCCAACTGAACGAGCGGTTCACCAATACGCCGGTCCGCCCGGCGCCGGGACCCGTGCAGGCGATTCCCCAGCCTGCCGATGTCAAGGCGCTCCTCGATGATGCGATCCGGCAGACGCTGGAGATTCGCGCCAGTTTCGGGTTTCAGGAATTGTATGAGCCCGGCAAACCGTCTGCCCAGTCTTCCCCTACTGACGTATACCATGAGGTGTTGCTGACCAGCAGACAGGTCAGCGCCTTGCTTCAGCACGCTGGCGAGGCGGGCACCCTGGTGCCCCTGGTCGCAGAGATGCGACAACTGGTCCTGGCGATTATTCAGAAAAGCGGCGCGACGGCCGGTGCTGTTGCAGAACACCCGCTGGAGTATGGCGTCACACCCGCTGACCTGTTTCAGCATCTTGTACTGTGCCTGCGCCTGATGCACGACACCTTTCTGCAACTGGAAGAACCGATGCTGGCGCCGCTTACGGAAGCGGCCGTGCAGGTCAGTTATGTCGATGTAACGGACCTGTCCAACCTGCTGATCTCGGAGCTGACATATCTGGCCACGCGCGCCGGCGCAGCGACTGACACGCTGCCGTTAAAACCGGAGCAAAGGGTTCGGATTACACCCACAGACATTCTGCGTGAGCTTCGCTACGTCGAGCGCCAATTGGTGGTCCTCTATGAAATTGCCGGGCGGCCGGGCAGCCCGCTGCGGCAGGCCACGCCTTGAACCTTTTTTCGCGCCTCTCCCTGCGCCGCAAGCTGCTGTTTATGGCGGCGCTGCCTGCCCTGGGCCTGCTCACCCTCTCCGTTTACGAGGGTGCTCGCGAATGGCAGGCGTACTCCGTCCGACAACAGCACTCGCAGTTGCTGGCCCTGAGCCGTCCCTACCAGCAGCTTGCCCAGGAACTGGCTACAGAGCGCGGCATCCGTTTTGGTTTGAGCGGCGAAACCGGGATTCGCATGCTGACCCCCCTCAACGAACAACGAAAGCAAACCGACAGAACGATTGAGCAGGTTCGTGCAGTCGAGAAGCGCCTGCTTGAGGTGCAGATCGACACTGCGGACATCCGGATCGCAGTACAAAGGGTCAGCGAACAGCTGAACGCACTGGCGCCCTTCCGCGTGGCACTCCCGGCCCAACGCTACGAGTCCTGGGACGAAGTCGCTCCCTACTCGGATGCAATCGCCGCCGCCCTGGAACTGGAGCGTATCGTGTTCGCGATTACCCGTGCCAGCGAATCTTCCCGCTGGATTCTGTTGTTGGAAAAGGAACTGGAGCTGTTCCTCGCAATCGGTCGCAAACGGGCGCTGGGCATGTGGATTCTGCACAAGGAGGAGGTCACGCCGGCAGTCGGACGCAGCTTCATGGATGCCCATCTCAACTTTCTCAGCGTATCCGAGCGGCTTGCCGAAGTGCCAGACTACGAGGCGTTTCGGGAAGCCATGAATCTGGAGTTCCTGCTGGTCAATCAGCGTGTCATCGAGCAGGTGATCGAAGAAGTCGAGCACTACCTTTCGAACCTGAACCGCTTCCGTTTTCTGCAGTCTCAGCTTGGGTACGGGGGATTGATCCATACCTTCAAGAACTTCGTACTGCGCGGGGAGCCACGTTACCAAAAGCGTTTCGAACGCGAATTCGAGGGCCTCAGCAGTTCCATTCGGGAACACCTGCAGAACACCGCCCTGTCCAAGCAGGTGCGTGATGACCTGCAGACCATCCTCCGGGTCATGTCACAGTACCAGCAGAACCTGGACTTGGTCGCGAAGGGGTATCAGGCCGGGCTCAGCGTCCCGGACATCGATGCCCGGGTGAAGGTCGACGATGCGCCCGCTCTGCTGGCAATGCGTGAGTTATTCACCTACCAGCCCACGGTATCCGCCGAGGAATGGTTCCGCCTGCAAACGTACGAAATCGGGCTCTACAAGAGGCTGATTCAGGATTCGCAACTCGCCCTGCAAGAGGTTTTGCGTGCGGAGTCTGATGCTGCAAGGCGTTTCCTGCTAACACAGGTGCTGTTTACCAGTCTGCTACTGGGCGCCCTGGTGGTCATCTTCCTGGCCATTTCCCACGACACGGATCGCGCGCTGCGCAAGATGCTGGGTGGCCTGCGCGCGATAACCGATCAGGGCGACCTGGACGTAATGCTCCCAACGGACCGTCGCGACGAGATCGGCGAGGTCAGCACGGCACTGCAACGACTCGTCGGTGAAACCCGCAGGATCATCAGCCAGGTCAGGCGAATCGGACTGGGCGATTACGATGTGGAGATTCAGCCACGCAGTGCGCAGGACGCTTTGCTGCAGGCGCTTGCGCAGATGGCGGGCGACCTGAAATCCCTCAGTCAGGAGCAACGTGTTGAGAACCAGCTGAGGGAAAGGCTGGTGGAAACGGCTCGCATTCTGCGCGAGGCCGGTGATTCGAAGCAGGCAGAACAGCGCTTGCTGAAATATGTCGCCTGCACACTGGAAGCTGACATCGGCATTCTCTATCTGGCCGACGCAGGAGGCGATCGCTATCCGCCTGCCCTCACAACGGGCGTCCCTGCCAGTGCGGTCGCGCCTGTCCAATTCGGCGACGGCCTGATCGGCGAGTGCATCGCCAGCAACAGCCTGAAAGTCGTGGGTGATATGCCCACTGACTACCCGGCCCTCACTGCGGGACTCGGACGGGCTGAGATGAGTAGCCTGGTGATTGTCCCACTCTGGTCGCAGGGAAACCCGGTCGGCGCACTGGAGCTGGCCCGAAGATGTGATTTTCCGCCAGCCGACCTGCACTTTCTCGAGGAAGTTCGTGAGCCGGCAGCACTCGGACTCCTTGCTCTGAAGCGCCGGGCGCAACTGGAGCAATCCGTCGCTGCGTTGGAAGAACGGAAACGGGCGCTGCTGGCACGGGAAGAGGAACTCAGTGAACTGAATTTAGAGCTAAAGGCGCAGGCGGAGAACCTGCAGGCCTCCGAGGAGGAACTCAAGGCCGCCAACGAGGAACTGGAACTCAGCAGCCAGAGCCTGCGCCAGAACCAGCAGCGACTGGAACAGCAGGCACGCGAACTGGAGCAGGCCAGCAAGTACAAGAGCGAGTTTCTCGCCAACATTTCGCATGAACTGCGCACGCCCATGAACAGCATTCTGATTCTGTCCAAATCCCTGGCGGAGAATCGCGATGGAAACCTTACGGAAAAGCAGGTCGCCTCCTCACGGGTCATTGCGGAATCCGGACAGTCGCTGCTGGAACTGATTAATGACATTCTCGACATGTCAAAAGTCGAAGCCGGCATGCTGCAGATCCGCCCGGACCACTTTGACATCGACACGCTGATCGTTTCGCTGCAAAACGTGTTTTCACCACTTGCCCAGAAAAATGCGCTGCAGTTCGTTGTGGAAAAACAGCAGGAGGTGCCCGCGCAGTGGTACTCGGATCACCAACGCGTTGGGCAGATTCTGCGCAACTTCCTGTCCAACGCGATGAAATTTACCCGCGAGGGGAATGTGACCCTGCAGGTTTCAACGGAGACATCAGAAGCGCGCGTCACACGCTTGCGATTTGACGTCCGGGATACCGGGATCGGCATTGCGGACGACCAGAAGGAAGCGATCTTCCGTGCTTTTCAACAGGAGGACGGCTCGACCAGTCGCGAGTTTGGGGGTACCGGGCTCGGCCTGACCATCTCCCTGAATCTGGCCGCTATGCTGGGCGGCGAAATTCTCTGCGAGAGTACGAAAGGCGCTGGCAGCACGTTCACCCTGCTGATCCCCGCCTTTCAAGGAGAGGGCGCCCGCCACCCGCAGGCCGACCTGCAACCCGCTTCGCAACTGCAGGCCACCAGCAACAGCCCGGTGGCCAGCACGCCGAACGCACAAGCCACTGCGGCAAGGTACCCGGAAATTGCCGAGGTCCTGAATGAATGCAAGGTCATGATCGTCGACGATGACCTGCGTAATGGCTTTGCGCTCTCTGCGGAATTACGCCACTACGGCGTCTATGTGCTGCTCGCCAAGGACGGCAGACAGTGCCTGCAGAAACTGGAAGACCATCCCGAAACCAGTGCCATCATCACGGACCTGATGATGCCCGGCATGGATGGGTATCAACTGCTGGAGAAGTTACGCGGCAACCGCCTGTACGACAATCTCCCCATCATTGTGCTCACCGCCCGACAGATGGCGGATGACCGGAGCAGGTGCCTGGAGCTGGGCGCCAATGATTATCTGGTTAAACCTGTCGACATGGACTGTCTGACCAAGTCCCTCGCCCGGCTGCTTGGAGGAAAAGCCGCATGATACCGATTCTTGCCGTCGATGATGTCGCGGCCAATCTGCATTCTCTGGAGGTGGTCCTGGAGGATCTGCCAATACAACTCGACTGTGTCCAGTCTGGTCAGGAAGGGCTGGGCCTGCTTTTGGAGAAAGATTACGCGCTCGCACTGATCGACGTGCAGATGCCCGGAATGAACGGCTTCGAGATGGCCGAACTCATGCGCGCCTCCCCGGAAACCCAGCATATTCCGATCATCTTTATTACCGCCGGCAGCAGCAAGGACATCTATGTTTTTCGTGGCTATGAAGTCGGCGCTGTCGACTACATCATCAAGCCGTATGAGCCGCAGATTCTGGTCGGAAAGGTGCAGGTCTTCATGGATCTGTATCGCGCACGTCGGGAGTTGCAGAGCGCCCTGAATCGGGAAAAGCAGATCTCTGAGCAGTTGCGCGAGGCCAACGAAGATCTGGGACGTTTTTCCGCGATCGCCGCCCATGACCTGCGCTCGCCGCTCGGCAAGGCACAGCGCTTGCTGACCATGGTGCAAATGAAGTTCAACAAAAAGTACGAGGACGAGAAACTCTCCGGGGAATTTGAGCGCCTGGTGCGTATCCTCAATGACATGAATGGTCTGGTGGAGTCACTGTACGACCTCTACTCACTTTCCTCCCACGAAATCCATCGCCATCAGGTGCTGATCAAGAACGTGGTGGAGGAAGCCAGTTCCCTGTTGCAGGACCAGCTGGACGGGACCGGGGCGAACGTTGTTGTCGGAAGAATTCCTGCGATTCGCGGGGAGGGCCGGCTGCTTCGTCAGGTTTTCCAGAACCTCATCGCCAATGCGATCAAGTATCGCAAGGAAAGCGTCGCCCCCGAAATCGAAATCAGCCTGGCGGGCGAACATGCCGAAACCGGCGACCTGTTGATTGAAGTAAGCGACAATGGTGTGGGATTCGATGCAAAGGCCGGGACGTCAATATTCGCGCCGTTTGCCCGGTTACAGGAGACCAGCGACATCAAGGGCCTGGGCATTGGACTCGCCACGGTGCGCAAAATCGTCGAGATTCACGGCGGGGAGATTCATGCCACGGGCCACCTCGGCGAAGGGGCGACCTTCACGCTTCGCCTGCCTGCCTGGCAGGATCGAAGCCCGGGACGCGAGGAATCGTAGCGCGCCCCGGGGCATCCTGGTTTCCGATCCTGACTGACTACAGCGCGGGAATTCGCAGCACTTGCCCCGGGTAGATCTTGTCCGGATCTGTCAGCAGCGGCTGATTGGCCTCAAAAATCACCGGGTATTTCCCTGCGTCCCCGTACTGTTCCTTGGCGATCCTGCCCAGCGTATCGCCGCTTTGCACCGTGTAGAAATTCGCCTCCGCCGTCGGCTCAGTGACGGTCAGCTGGCAGTCCACCTGGGCGATGCCGAACTGGTTGCCCGCTGCCAGCACGATTTTTTCGCAGGTCGGCTGATCAGCGACGGTGCCCTGCAGGGTTGCCGTCGCGCCATCCACCAGCACCTGCAAATCGGCGACTTCAACACCCAGTTCGCCGATGGTGCGTTCGATGTTGACCCGACGCAGTTCGTTCAGACGCTCCGGTGGGATCTCCACTGGCTTGTTCACGTCTTCGTTCTTTTGCAGAACATCAGCCACCTTGCCACCGAGCTTTTCACCCGCATCACTAATGAAATCAAACATGCCCATCATCAGACTCCTGAAAAATAAAGTGTTGCCGCCTGAGAATCCATCAGGCAGCGCGTTAAGTGCGTGCAAAGATACAGGAAGCGTTTTGCGTGTAAAGCCAAACGTTCAGCCATCAAGACGCGTCAAAACAGACGCGCGTACTGTAAAAACCCATCAGGCCTTTGAGCCAGTCTGCCAGATCGTGCAGACGCCCCACAAAGGGATCTTTCGGTTGGTACCCCGGCCCTGTGCCCGGGTCCCGCATGGCACGCTCAATGGCCTCCAATAGCCCTATCAGCCGACGCTGATGCAGGCCGGTCCGGCGCTGTACAGGGTCATGGACAAACCCGGCAAAGGCAGACACAACCGACAATGTGAGCACCGCCGCGAGCACCGAGATCAACCACTGGGTACGGGAAGGCTCCACCGGGAAAAAGTCGTAGTACACATTGCCAAGAAATTCCCCCAGCAGGAAGCCGGAGACGGCCTGCTCGCGTGCCCAGCCCTCTGCGATCACGGCCCCGGCTGACAGAGACCCGGGTGTAAACTGGCTGAAAACCAGCAGGCCCACGATCGCTGCCAGCAGGCCTGCCGTCAGATCGGCAGCCACATTCCGGGTGTGCAGGTAGATCGCAACCGGTTGTGGCGCAGCACGTCGCGCCAACGCGCGTACCGGGTCACACCCGTCGGCCCCGGCACGAACAGGCAGAAGATCGAGCAATTCAGTAAACAGCGCCTGGCTCAACACCTGTTGCACGGTGGTCCGGATACCGAGCGGGCGCTCCCGCACCCAGCACGCCTGCCTCCGAAATCCCAGGAGATCCAGCACCACCGCGAACAGCGCCAGGAAAAAGTTCGGCAGGCCCGACAGCACGTTCACCGGTGCAATCCATAGATCCCGGCCCCAGGCATGGCGATTCAGCCGAAATGCTCCCTGTGCGGAATAGTGGGCGTCGACAAATAACGGCACCCGCTTCCGGCAGCCAGCCATGTAGTGTTCCAGCTGGCCGGCAGGAATCGGCTCATTGCCCGAGACAGAATGCGTGGCATGCTCAGACGTCACGGGCTCACCTGCAGGTTCAGCGACGTCTCAAGCGGAACAGACAGCCAAACCGCTGCGGAGCGGGCAGTTCCATCCGTCGCCCACTGCGCATAAATTCCCGTTGTTCTTTCGCGCACCATGCTTCGCAGGCTCACGTGTGCGGGTGCAGGATGGCAGCTCTTCGTGCCCGGGGAAAATTCAGACATCAATGGACCCCGCACTGCCTGCAAGGAATATACATCATGGCCATGTCAGAAATCGGGATCGAGATTGGCTCTGGTGGGTAATCTGAAGGTCAGCGCAGCGCGCAGGTGCGCCTTGCGGGGCTGCTGCTTCCACGCGCAAGAGGCGTTGACACCACACCAAGATCCGGCGCCGGGAGCGCCGCATGCGCAACAAGCCGCTACGCGCCACCCGGTCAGGCAACGATCCGTTCGCCATGACGGGCGAGTCCACCCCACTTTACTACCGCCTGATGCAGGGACTCATAGGTGATCGGCTTGCTGAGAACATCCACCATTCCCGCCAACAGACAGGCGGTGCGATCCTCGGCCTGGATGTTTGCCGTCTGCGCGATGATCACCGGCAACCGGGTCTTGCGTGGCTGGTGGGCCAGTTTCATCATCTCGCGTGCGGCCTGCAGTCCATCCATGACCGGCATCTGCATATCCATGAAGACCAGGTCATAATGGCGCGCATTGATTCTCTCCAGCGCTTCCTGACCGTTCTCCGCGAGATCGGCAACAAGACCCATCTTCTTCAGAAACCCGGTGATGACCATCTGGTTCACGAAGTTGTCCTCGACAACCAGAACCTTCAGTTTCGCCAGATCCCCGGACAAAACGGACTGCGGGACACCTTGGGCTTCCCGCCGCGCCACGACTTTGTCGTCAACACGCTGCCGTTGTGCCGACAGCGGCAGGCGCAGGGTGAAGCAGGAACCCTTGCCATATTCGCTGCTGACCAGCAGGTCCCCACCCATGCCGACCGCCAGGTTACGCGAGATGTTCAGTCCCAGACCGGTGCCTCCGAAGCGCCGGGAAATGCTGCTGTCGGCCTGCTCAAAGGCATTGAAGATCTTTGGCAGCTGGTCTTCTCGCATGCCAATACCGGTGTCGGTAACGGAAAATTCGATGTCGTCACCGCCTCCGGTGACAGCACGCAATGTCACGGTGCCGCCCTCGGAGAACTTGATTGCATTGCTGATCAGGTTGAGCAGTATCTGCCGAACCCGATGAGGGTCCCCGTTCACCTGCTGCGGCAGGTTCTCATCCAGCTCCAGTAACAGTTCATTTTTCTTCTTCTGCGCCTGTCCGCTCATCAGTCGCTGCAACTCCCCTAGGATGAGCGCCGGGCTGAAGTCCACCCGTTCGAAAGCGATACCACCGGCTTCCAGTTTTGAATGATCAAGCACATCATTGAGGATCCTGAGCAGTGACTCCCCGGAACCCTGGATGGTACTGATCAGGTCGCGCTGATAGGCTGTCAGACGGGTATCCGACAGCAAGTTGGTCAGACCGAGGATACCATTCATTGGTGTGCGGACCTCGTGGCTCATCGTCGAAAGAAATACCGACTTGTTACGGGCCATCACTTCGCTTTCCCTGCGGGCATGCTCCAGTTTTTCGTTGGCCACGCGCATCGAGTCCATTGCACCACGCTGCACAATCCACACACGCCAGAGCAGGCCGGACACAAGACCGCAGAGCAGAAACACGATCCGGATCAATTCCGCCTGATTTGCGCCGGTGTCCTTCAGGAGACTTGCGTTCGGGCGCCCGACGAAACGAAACGCAAGGCCTCCCAGTTCCAGTTCCCGTTCGACTTCGGCGACATCCTTCCGCTTCGTGACAGCTTCTGTTCGCTGACCGGGAACTGCAATTGGCCTGGTCACGGTGGCGTTGTGGTCCGGCATTTTCAGGATCATTTCCGCGTGCAAATCCATCACTGCCAGCGCGGTACCCGAAATCGTTTGGCTGAACAAAAGCTCATCACTCAGCAACGCGAACAGGTACCCGCGTTGTCCGCTCAGCGTTGTGAACGGCAAAATCATGTGAAAGCCGTACTTTTTACCGGCGATAGAAATCGGAACCAGGTAGGTGCTCGACTCTCGCGGCCCTTGCATCGCGATGTCTGCGGTTGTGGACAAATCAAAAAAATCTGCGGCAGTGGCGCGAAACTCTTCATCCTCCACCTGCCAGCGAGTACTGAGCCCGGGAAACCAGAGATAGATCCCCTTGATTGCTGACA
Organism: Pseudomonadales bacterium; assembly: GCA_041637915.1. Taxonomy (GTDB): domain Bacteria; phylum Pseudomonadota; class Gammaproteobacteria; order Pseudomonadales; family JBFGWM01; genus JBFJWR01. The sequence goes on from JBFKXW010000039.1 coordinate 10,214, forward strand.
CCGATTCCAACTGCAACCGGGCATCCGCATGCCAGGATTCCAGGCCGTTGTATGCACCTTGCCCCAGTCGCATGCCCATGTGCTCAAGCCCCGCAGAAGCCGTGTCCATCGCCGCCTGTATCCGCCGTGTCATGGCATCCAGATGCTGGGCCAGCAAACGGGTTCTCCAGTCAACGTGCTGACGCGTCACCGCTTCGGCAGTGAAATGGCCAATCACGCCGAACAACAACAGCATGGCCAGCACCGGCAAGCCGGCACCTTTCAACACGGCTTTGATTGAATCCCCCACTTCCCGGACGAACATCGCAAAGTCACTAAATGAGCAATTGGCTATTATGCACTCGAAAAAGCGCCTGGATAACGGAATTCACTTCATGGCGCCTTGGTTGGCCCATTAATTACGCCAAATCAGTCAATACGAAAGACCGCAGCTCGAATAGCGGTTCCCGCAAGCAGCCTACGTGCATCAGCCGCCGACATCAGGCAAGCCATGCTTGCCTGTCCCATGACTGCCCAGCAAAGCCTTCAGTCGCGAATCCCGGACACCGGGCCGCAACCAACACAGGACCTGCCCTTCCCGACTCGACCGGATGGAAAACCAGCGTCAGGAGGCCTGCGCAGGGACCTCCTGAGGCCACTTTCCAATGATGAAGGATCACCCGGACAGACTCATCCTCGGCCACGGCGGGCACCGACTTCCGGTTGAACTTCCGCGGCATCCAGGATGATTCCGCGCGACTGGATGGGTCCTGCGAAATCGACGTCGCACTGGAAGCTGCCGATGGCGAGGTCAGCCCGCAGATCTCGCTGTACATCGCACCGTGCCAGGGGGAACCGGAGCTGCCCGGGGCCCGGCATGGGGACGGTTCGCACCTCACCATCCACAGCGATCCTGCGGGCGAGCCCCTGTCGCTGACCGAGGTACTGCCGGACTCTGGTGTGTGACGGAAGAGGACTTTGAGAGCGACAGGCCAGCGGCGCAACACCTTGCGCGGTGCAGCACACTGCCGGGCGGCACCAAGCAGCCGGTTGTCTGACCGGGTCCTGAAAAAAATCCCGGGACTCTCAGGAAAAGAGGGACTAAGCTGGCAGAGGGCTGGTGGAAACACCGGCTCTCAGATCGGTTCACGCAGACCTTGCGACAGCAAGGCGCATTTCTCCTGCGTATGGATGTGTATGGGCGAGTTTTACAATGCGCGACAGCCCAGATGCGCGACCGGATTCACCTGCCGCCCTCGGAACCGGCGGCTGGGCACAACGTGCACCGGAGTGTTGATGCAAAGAATCCTCTCTCGGACGACCCTCGCCGCCTGGCTGATCTTGTCTGGTCCCAACGCGCTCGCCCATGATTTTCAGGTCTTGTGCAGTTCGGACTGGCCGGTGTGGGAAATCTCCAGGGGCATGCAGAAACAGGGGCTGCTGCACGGATTCCTCTTCCATTACCGACCGTATAACACCTGCGTCCGGAGCTTCAAACAGGGTTCTACGGACGCCACGTTTATGACCCTGTACGATTTTATTTACAGTCAGGTGAAACATCGCAGCGCCGTCGTCGTTGCTGCAACCGATCACAGTGTTGGTGGCGACAAGTTTTACGTCAGAAACGACATCAGCACCCCACAGGCACTCAAGGGGCAGACCCTGCTCCTGCAATCGAACTCCATCTCGCTCTGGCTGGCTCACCTGTATCTGCAGCGCCATGGGATGTCCCTCGATGACGTCACTATCGCTGAGGCCAAGGGCGAGGATGTCGGCATGGAGTTCATGAAATTTCCCAACCTGTATGCAGGCGCAGTTGGGTGGAATCCGAATTTTCAAATGATCAAGCCAAAGCATGGTCGCCTGGTTGCGAGCAGTGCGGACTTTCCAGGTGAGATCTTCGATGTATTGGTCGTGCAGCGAAAATCACTGCAGGAACACCGGCAGCTCTACCAGAATCTGATCGACGACTGGTTCACAGCTATCAATGACGAGAGTGTCATTTACAGCACTGCCGAGGCCATCAAGGTAGATGTAAATCAGTTCCGACTGTGGTTGGTGGAGGCGGAAATCTACCGCACCAAAGCGGCGTCACTCGATAAATTTCCCGAGATGCGGGAAGCGGCCTCGCGCATCCGCGACTTTTTCAGCCAAGCACCTCCCGCCGGTCTCCAACGCGGCGCCACGCGCGAAAATTTCGGCCAGGAGGACCTGGATACGGATCTGCTGTTTGACGATTCGCTGTTGCGGGATTGAGCCCAGTCGAGAGCATGGCCGAGCGGATTGGGTCACGCTTGGTCACAAGGAAGCGCTTGGCCTGGCCAGGTTCCGGTTGACCTCTATGTCCTGCCGCTGAGCGCGCAATCCTGGCAACCCCTCCCACCCAGGATGCAGCCTGACATCGAACCTGGCGAGCTACGACCGGCACTGTGCCGGGCGCATATATGGACTGAGCGTTCAATCATATAATGAAACGGCGCGCGATTTTCGTCAGCCTCCCCCGCAAGCTGCTAGATTAAAGAGTCCCTGCAGTTGTTACGCAGGAACGCAGGAACGCAAAGATGTTTGTCGCAATGAGCCGGTTCGTCGTCGCCAACCACCTTGAGGAGGAGGTGCGACAGGCATTCCTGGCGCGCCCC
>JBFKXW010000040.1:0-12651 GCA_041637915.1 Pseudomonadales bacterium
TTTGTCAGCAGGTGGTTGCAGCAAATTGTTGCGGTTCGGCGCGCAGCATGCAAGTGGTGCCATCGCGGCGCCACGAAACCATCAGCGCTGGCGCGCCTCGATGACGATGTGCATCCCCAGCGCCTGCAGGACAGGCGCAACGTCTTCCAGGTCCTGCAGGGGCCGGCCCTGCAGAATTTCTCCGATGCGGGATGCCTCCAGTGAGGTCCGTTCGCGCACCTCCCGCAGGCCGCCCTGTGCCTCGATGGCATTGCGCAGAGCCAGGCCGAATACGGGCACTTCACGACGTGCGAGCGTTTCGGTGAGATATTCCGCGGCAGTTTCGCGATCCTGCAGCAATTCAAGAATGTTTTTCTGGCCGGATCTTCCCAGCATGGGTCAGTCTCTCAACGCTCCGCTGCGACGCAGCTCCCGGAGAATTTTCTTTCCCTCGTCTTCATCAATGGTGTCCCGGACCCCGCTCATTTCCTCGCGACCTTCCCGCATCAGAAAGCGCGCCAGGGCAGGCAGGACGAGGATCGCGCCAAACATGTTGGCAGTAAACATGAAGACCAGCAGCATGCCCATATCGACCTGGAACTGCAGCCCGGACATCAGCCAGGTGCTGACACTGCCACCCAGTGCAATGCCCGTAAAGATCACCGCCTTGCCGGTCTTGTGGAGGGTCCTTTCGTACGCAAGGCGCAGGGAGAGGCCACGTTTCACGCCTTCCTCGATGGTGCTGTAAATGTAAATGCCGTAATCCACACCGATCCCGACCGCCAGCGCCACAACGGGCAGGGTGGCAACTTTCAGGCCGATACCCAGTTGCGCCATCAGGCCATAGGAGAGCAGCGAGACCAGGGAGAGCGGCAGCACCACGCAGAGCACGCCGGCCACGGTGCGGAAAGACAGCCACAGGAACACCACGATGACCACATACACCCAGCCTACGACCGGCAGTTCCTCTTCCTCGATCACCTCGTTGGTGGCAGCCATGACGCCCACGTTGCCGGACGCGAGCCGGAAGTTGATGCGGCCGGAGGAGTGGTTGCGATTGAAGTCCTTCACCACATTGACGATGTGTTCGATCGTCTCGGCCTTGTGGTTTTCCGTGAAGATCAGGATGGCCAGGGCTGAACAGTCGTTGGTCTTCAGGCCGGCGGACGGGGGCACCATGTTGGTGATCTGTCCCAATGCGTAGCGGTTCCGCGGCACGATCTCGGCGTTCAGGCGGCCGTCATTCAGGCCGCTGTAGATCGCCTTGGCCGTGGTCAGCACCGACATGGCCGAGCCGACCCCCTCGGTGTTGCGCATATGCCAGACGAAGCGGTCCAGTTCCTCCATGATGGGGTACTTGATGCAGGCGTTTTCCTCGGTCTCGGCGATGACCGTCATGACATCCGTGCCCATGTCGAAATTGCTGACGATCATGCGGGCATCCTGGTTGTAGCGTGAATCCGGCCGCAACTCCGGCACACCTTCCTGTGCATCCCCGATCTGCAACTGCGGATACATCACCAGGCCCCAGATCAGCAGCAGGCCGCAGACACCGAACGTACACAGCGCCGGCACCGGCCGGGTGATCTTGGCAATCTGTCGCCAGAGGCCTTCGCCCATGTACTCGCGCCGGATCTGCTTTTCCCGGAACGCCCGCATGTTGGGAATCTTTACGTAGGTCAGCCAGATCGGCATCAGCATCTTGTTGGTGATGATGATCGCGGCGACACCGAAAGCCGCGTTGATCGACATTTCCTGAATAATATCGATGTTGATCAGGTAGATGGTCGCAAAACCCGCCACGTCGGTGATCAGCGCCACGGTGCCGGGAATCGCCAGCCGTCGGAACGTGGCCAGCGACGCGTCGTAGCTGCTGCGCCCGGCATCCACCTCCGCCACCCAGGCATTGGCGTACTGCACGCCGTGACTGACGCTGACCGATAACACCAGAAAAGGCACCAGGATCGCGAACGGATCGAGTCCGAACCCGGCGAAGGTCAGCAGACCGAACTCCCAGACCACGGCGATGATGGAGCAGCCCAACGGAAGCAGGGCGAGCCGGAAGGTGCCCAGGTACATCCACAGCAGCACGATGGTCAGGATCAGCGCCATGCCAAAGAAGCTGACCACCTCCAGCGCGGCATCGGTGATGTCACCGACCACCTTGGCGAATCCAATGACGTGGATGGTGATGTTGCCGTCTTCGTACTTCTGGCGCAGCGCCTCGAGTTTGGCGGCAAAATCCTGGTAATCCAGTTTCTCCAGCGTCTGCGGATTGATTTCCAGCAGTTCGCCCACAACCAGTGCGCCGTTCTGATTGTCCGCGATCAGGCGGCCGATGATGTGCCCTTTGCCGACGTTGGAGCGAATCTTCTCCAGCATCTCCGGCGGGGGTTGAAAGTCCGGTTTGGCGAGGTAGGTGGGTGGCATGACCGGCGCCCCCTGCAGGCCCCCTTCAATCACCTCCACGTATTGCACGCCGGGCGAAAAGATCGACGCCAGCCGGGTGCGGTCCACCCCGGGCAGGAAAAACACCTCGTCATGCACGGCTTTCAGGGTGTCCAGAAATTCCTTGTTGTAGATGTCACCATCCTTGGCCATCACGGCGACAATGACGCGATTGGCGCCACCGAACTTGTCGTAGTACTCCTGGAAGGTCTGCATGTATTCATGGTCGAGTGGGATCGACTTGATCCAGCCTGCGTCGACGTGTGTCTTGGACGCCTCATAGCCAAGCCATACGGTAATCAGGAGGAGCACGAGATGCGTGGCGACGCGCCTGCCAAAAATGATCGGTTCGACCAGTCGCAGAATGCGATCGGTCCAGGTGTTGCCGGTGACCGGTGGCAGCTTGCTCTCAGACATGGTGCGATCCGTACGTCTCCGTCCGTTGCGTCATTTCAGTTTGCGCCAGCCCTGTTTCAGTGACAGCCAGGTGGCACCGTTTCTGCCCACTGCCAGCGCGCGATCCTGGTTGGACAGCACCTGGTTCAGGGTGGATGGGTTATCGTAGGCCAGGGCCTGAAAGCCGGTGACCGCGGGGTCGCTGCGCAGCGCCACGCCGTTGACGCCCACCAGCAAATAACCACCGTCCGCGAGCCGGGTGCCCCCGAAGAGCCCCTGCAGGGTGCCCGAGTCGACCTGGCGGTACCCGAGTTCGCGCAGTTCCTCAGCGTCCGTCACGGTCTGCGCTTCGAACTCATCCCAGGTCAGCGGATTTTCGTTATCCACTGCGGCTGCGTCCTCCAGCACGTACACATGGCCGCGCAGTCCGAAGACCACCGCGCCGGCGTCCTGGTAGGGGAGCGCACCAAAAAAGCTGCCAGTATAGGCCGGCGCCAGCATGCGCCAGTTGCGACCTTCATCCTCCGAGTGCGCCAGCAGGCCTTTCTCCGCTGTAATCAGCAGATCGCCGTTCGCCAGCTGGGTGATGGAGAACAGGTGAAACTGCAGGTCAAACACGTCGTTTTCGATCGGTTCCCAGTTCTTGCCGCCATCCTCGGTGCGCAGCACGAGGCCGCGCCCGCCGACGGCGATGGCGCGATCACCATCCAGCAGTGCAAGGTCATACAGGGGTTGGGCTTCTGGATCGAAATGCCGAATCTCCCAGGTGCGCCCGGCATTGGTGGTTTCCAGAATGGCCGCGTCATAGCCCACCGCCCAGCCCTGCTGGCCGTCTGAGAAGCGCAGGCGGTTCAGCATGCGACGGACGGGCGCCTGCATCTGCTGCCAGGTTTGTCCGTCCCGGGATCGCAGAATGTGTCCGCGCTCACCGACTGCGATGTAGCCATCGCCGGCCCGGGCAACGTCCAGCAGGATGGAAGTGGGTGCCAGTGGCATGATCTCGGCCACGCGCGGCTCCAGTGTGGGGTCTGGCGCCTCGGCAGTTTCCGCGAGGGCCGCAGCGGGCGCCAGCCAGAGCAGGCTGGCGAGCACTGCCGGGGTGCGCAGGAACCGTCGCTTCATGGGCCCGGCCTTACTTCTTCGGCCAGCGGAACATGCCCTTGCGGGTCAGCGACCGCTGCGAGAAGTGCGTTTTCGGATGATCAAAGGTCCAGTCCGGCATCCGCTCTTCGCTGTACAGACCGGTGACGAAGTAGCGACCGCTCTGCAGGTCATACATCACCTCGGGCACCCCGGTGACCGTGGGAATGAACGGCAGGGTGATCAGGTGGGCTTCCTGCAAGCGCCAGAGTGCATCCTGGTTGTCGTAGCAGTCCACTGCCGCAATCGACCAGCTGTCCTCATCGACGTAGAACGTGCGCCGCTTCAGCTGGTGGTTGTGTCCTTCCTTCAGGGTTGCCTCGACGACCCACACGCGGTGCAGTTCGTAGCGCGCGTACTCACGGTTCAGAAAGCCTTTCTGGATCAACTCGTCGTAGGTCCGTTTCGGGCTGTTCATCATGTAGGAGTTGTAGGCAATGTATTTTTCCTGGCGACCGACCAGCTTCCAGTTGTAGCGATCCAGCGCGCCGTTGAACATGTCGGCCTGGTCCGCGAACAGTTCGCCGAAACTGGCCGGCAGGGGTGTATCGTAGCCCGCCTTGGGGACACGGCGCAGGCCGATGCCTTCGTTATACAGGTACACCACGCGGCCACCATCGGATTCGTCCACTTTTTCCAGGACGAGTACGCGCTGTCCAGCCACGGCGGGCGGTTCCAGCGTTTCACCGGCGTAGGCAAAGATCAGGTTTTCCTTGCCCTTGGGGATGCCGTTCAGATTGGCATAGTAGAACTCGATGTCGTTGATCGCCTTGGAGATCTGGTAGTTGCCATCGGGCTGCACCAGGGCTTCGTTGTTGATCCGTCGCAGCGAGGAACCCCGGAACTTCAGCTTATGGTTCCACATGACCTCCTCGCCCAGTTTCGGAATGGGGAACGGAAAGCCGATCTCGGCTCCCTTGACGTACTGCCCGTCGTAGGAGGCGCGGGTCGCATTCTTGACTGTTTCCTCGAGGGTTTTCTCAGGGTAGAACGCAGTGCGCACCGTCTCATAAACATCCATGCGGAAGTCAGGGTGACGCTCAAACATGGCCCGGTGGCCGGCGGTCAGCTTGCTTTCGTACTGGGCTACGTTGTCCTTCGTGATCGTGAGTACTTTTGCCGTGGTGGCGCGTCCAAGGATTTCCTCCACCGCCGAGGGCCGGTCCTCACGCAATTTCTGCAGGTCTTTCGGCGTCATGGTCTTGTCGGCTTCGATGAAGTTCGACTCGCCGGTGTATGCCGGAATGGTTTTCTCAGCGTTGCCCGCCCGGATGGCACCGACCCGGGTCAGGTCCTTCCCCAGCCGGGCTGCTTCCTCAGCGCTGACAGCAGACCACGCCGTGGTGGGCAGCAGTGCGGCAGCAAGAATGAGTGGCAGGGTGCGCGCTTTCAGGGTCATACAGGTCTCCAGCCGGACAGGACAAAACAGGGCCAACAGGCCCTTTCTTTGATCCGCTCAGTGTAGCTGAGTTCAGTTGGCCGGGTTGGCTGGGTCGGGGAAGTCGAGGAAGTCCAGAATTTCCTGTTTGCGGGCCATGGCATCCTGATAGCCCAGTTGAATCAGATCGCGGGTATAACCGGATTCAAACAACAGGTAGCTCATCAGGCTGGCGCTGGAGCTGTCGCGATTCCGGTCATCGCGCTCCCGGATGCCCAGAACCCTGCGGATGATCCAAGGCAACTCCTTGCGGTGCCGGTAGGCAAAGGAATCGAGTGATTTGGAAGGCGAGATGAGCAGAAAATCTACCGGCCGCATCTGCGGGACGTGCTGCTGTCGGTCCTCCTCGTTGAGGAGTTGCAGGACGGCGTTCAGTTTTTCCAGGGCCTGAACGTCCGAGTCGAGGCCATCCAGGAACGCGCTGTTCAGCAGGTGACCCGCGATCTGTGCATGTGTTGGATAACCGGTAATCGGTTTGCGCTCCACAGGCTCGTTCAGGTTGGAACTGACACCGATCACGCAGACCTTGCGGGCGCCGAGGTGCAGAGCCGGGCTGATGGGGGCAAGCTGGCGGACCGCGCCATCTCCGAAGAACTCCCGGTTGATCCGGACTGCCGGAAATACCGCCGGAATCGCGGAGGAAGCGAGCAGATGTTCCAGTCCAATCCGCGTCCGCTTGCCGATCCGATTCGGGCGGCGCCAGTTCTTGAGTTCCTCTGTTGCCTCGAAAAAGCTGACCGACTGGCCCGATGTATAGCCACTCGCGGTGATGCAGAGCGCATGCAGGTCACCTTCCTGCAGAGCAGTTTCGATCCGTTCAAAGCGCATCACGCGTCGAAGCAGCATGCGCAGGGGCCGGTTGTCGAGCAGGGAGACCGGGGTGGAGGAGTGGATGCGGGTGAAGATAAAGGCGGCCAGCCAGCGGAATGCGTTGCTGATGATGTTGCCGGCACCCGTATGATAGACCTGCTCCGCGCGAAAATGCGACCAGACCAACTCCAGCCGTTTCACGGCCAGCCCGAAGTGGGCGGCCCGGGTGGCGATGGCCGTCGCGTTGATTGCGCCAGCCGAAGTGCCACAGATGATGCCGAACGGATTGTGCTCGTGGTTGGGCAACAACTCTGCGAAGGCCTTCAGCACGCCAACCTGATAGGCCGCGCGGGCCCCCCCGCCGGAGAGAATCAGCGCAGTGTTCCAGTTTTCCTGCTTCAAGGTGCGGGCAGTCCTTTCCCGATCTTTACCGATCAGTATAGGAAATATGCTGCCTTCGCCAGCGCTTTCCTTATACTGCGCCGATGACTGCCGAACTGCCGTTGTTTCGTCGCTTTCCCGGACTCGCGGGTCGCCTGCCGCGTCAGCCCCTTTGTGATCTTCCCACCCCGGTCGAGGACTGCGGGGCACTGGCCGATGCCGTGGGGATTGGCGGGCTGCATGCCAAGCGGGATGATCTTTCGGCGCCGCTCTACGGTGGGAACAAGGTGCGCAAACTGGAGTTCCTGCTCGCAGACGCGCAAGCCCGGCATCGCCGCGAAGTGCTGACTTTTGGTTTCGCCGGTTCCAATTTCGCGGCGGCCACCGCGTTTTATGGCGAGCGCCTGGGCCTGCACTGTCTCAGCATGTTGTTACCGCAGGTGCCCTCGGACTACGTACGGTCGAATCTCTCGCTGGGTCTGACCGCCGGAGCGGAGATTTTCCATGCCGAGACGGTCCCGCGACTGGCCTGCCGGGCTGTCCTGGAAACGCTCAAGCGTCCACTCACGGGCCGCCGTGTCCCGTACTGGATTCCGGCCGGCGGTTCGGCACCGCAGGGGGTTGCCGCCTACATCAACGCTGCCCTGGAACTCGCTGAGCAGGTGGAGGCGGGTCTGCTGCCCGCTCCGCATCGGATCTATGTCGCGATGGGCAGCATGGGCACGGTGGCCGGGCTGGCGATCGGTCTGGTCCTCGCCGGGATGGCATCCCAGGTGGTCGCCGTGCGGGTTGTGGAGAAGCGTTTCGCCAGCGCGCAGGGCCTTTCGGAACTGCTGCAGCGAACACTCCGTTGGCTCGGGCCGGAGGTGGCGCAGCAGGTGAACGCTGCTCAGGCGTTGGCCCGCGTCGAGGTGCGCGAGGAGTTCTTTGGCAGCCACTATGGCGAAGTGACCGCCAAGACTGCGGCGGCCATGGAGCAGTTTGCCGGGAGTACCTCGCTGCGGCTGGACGGCACCTATTCGGCCAAGGCCGCCGCGGCGCTGCTGGCAGATGCCGATTCCGGGCGACTGGGGGAGCAGGAATCGCTTTTCTGGCATACTTTCAATGCGCGACCGCTGGAAGGTCTGCTTTCGACCCACGGGTTGGACATCCCCCCAGCAATACGCCCGTATTTTGCAGGGTGCTGACGCAGCGGGTCGCCGGGTGGAGCGGGCCGTGCTTTTTGGCAGGAGTAGATTGGACTATGTCATCGGAATCGAGTCCTTTACAGGCGGCGCTGGATGAGCTGAAGGAGGTCGATAGTCAGCGGGAGGAGGCATTGGCGCGGCTTGCGCAGGAGCACAAGGAGTACAAGGAGTTCCTGTACGTCGCATCACACGATCTCCATGCACCGTTGCGCAAGATCAAGGCGTTTTGTGAACGTTTGCAGATGCACGCCAGCGATCAGCTGGACGAAAAATCCAATCATTACCTGGACCGCATGCAGGTGGCGACCGAGCGCCTGCAGGCTATGCTGGACGGCTTGCTGATTCTGTCCCGCGTCAACAGTCGCGAGCTGGTACCGAAGCAGATACCGCTGAATGAATTTTTGCAGCGAAGCCTCCATGCAGTGTGCAAGGAACTGGGCGTGAGCGAAGTGGACGCGGCGTTCGATGTGGATGACTTCGTGCTCCTTTGTGACACCTACCATATGGATGTTTTGTTTGGCGCATTGCTGAAAAATGCGCTGCAGTTCGCCAAAGAGGGCGAGACGCCGGTTGTTCGCGTGAGCGCGCGCGTGCTGGAAGGGGCACAGGACAAACGGGTGGAGATTGAAGTGGCCGATCAGGGAGTCGGGTTCGACGAGGCCGGCTGTGAGTCGATATTTGGCATGTTTCAGCGCATGCATCGCCCTCCGGAGGATGACCTCGGTTGTGGTGCCGGGCTGACCGTTAGCAGGCGCGCGGTGGAACGCCATGGCGGTACCCTGGCGGCATTCGGCAAACCCGACGAGGGCGCACGCTTCGTGTTTGATTTGCCGTTGAGTTGACGGCCCCGGTGGTTGGCCCTGATCTCCGTTTCAGTGCACGGTCAGGTGGCGGTCAATGGCGTCAGCCAGTGTGGTGAGTTTGACCGGCTTGGGTATGTGGTCATCCATGCCTGCTTTCAGGCATTGCTCGCGGTCCTGACTCATGGCGTTGGCCGTCAGGGCCAGGATCGGAATATGCCCCTGTTCATCGCCTTCTTCGCGGCGGATGATGCGCGTGGCTTCATAGCCATCCATAACCGGCATCTGGCAATCCATCAGGATCAGGTCGTAGCGCTTGCTGCGCCAGAATTCGACGGCCTCGTTGCCATCCTTCGCAATGTCCACGGTGCAGCCCAGCTTCTCGAGCATCTTTTTGGCAACCTGCTGGTTGACCAGATTGTCTTCCACGAGCAGCACGGATGCCGAAATCCTTTTCTGCTCTGACTTTGGCTGTTCTTCGGATTGCTCCTCCGCCACGCTGAGACGGGTCACCAGTGCCGAGTCGGGTCGCGGTCCCTGGCCCAGCAGTTTGCGGATCACACCCTGCAGGTCATCCTCGTGACAGGGGCGGGGGAGGTAGCCGTCAATGCCCAGTTCGCGTGCCCGCTGCCCGTCACCGATTTCGGGCTGCGAGGTCAGCATGAGCAGGCGGGTTCCTGCCAGTTTGGGATTGCTGCGCACGGAACGCGCGAACTCGATTCCGGACGCATCGGGGAACCGCTTCTCGAACAGCACCAGGTTGTAGGGCGTGCCCTCGCTGACAGCGTGCTCCAGCGCCGCCAACGCGCGCTGCGGATGCTGGTATTCATCGGACTCGATACCCCACGCGGAAAGCTGCTCACAGCTGATCGTGCGGGTGAGTTCGACGCCATCCACGACCAGCGCGCGGCGCCCGGCAAACTCTCTGGTATTGGGGCGGTAGGCCGGCTTTTCCACCGCCTCCAGTTTGACCATGATGTCAAAGGTCGTGCCCTTACCGGGACAACTGTCCACCGAGATGTGTCCATTCATCATTTCGGTAAGTCGCTTGGCGATGGTCAGTCCCAGACCGGTACCGCCGTACTGGCGTGTTGTGGAGACATCCGCCTGGGTGAAGTCCCGGAAGATGTCCGCAAATTTTTCCGGCGGGATGCCAATGCCGGTATCCTCGACGCGGAAGTGCACTTCGGCTATGGAAGCAGACTGGGTCTGGGTGAAGACCTCGATCAGCACATGGCCCTGCTGGGTGAACTTGATCGCGTTGTTCACGAAGTTGGTGACAATCTGGCGGATGCGCACCGGATCGCCACGGAAGTACAGTGGTGTACCCGGTTTGTAGCGCAATTGCAGCACCAGGCCCTTCTCCCGCGCCAGCAGGCCGAGCAGGTCGATCAGGTCCTCCAGGTCACTCCGCAGATTGAACTCGATGCATTCCAGTTGCAGGCGGCCTGCCTCCACTTTGCTGAAGTCCAGAATGTCATTGATGATGCCGAGCAGGGATTCCGCAGATCCCTGAATCGTACGCAGATAATCTTTCTGCAACGTCGATAGTTCGGTGTCCTGCAACAGGGCGGACATGCCGATGATGCCGTTCATGGGCGTGCGGATTTCATGCGACATGTTTGCCAGGAAGGAACTCTTTTGTTCGTTGGCGAGTTCGGCAGCCTTGCGGGCGCGTAGCAACGCCTCCTCGGATTCGCGCTGGCGCGTGATGTCGGTGATGAACACGATGTAGTAATGCTTTTCATCAGTATCGACGACGCGACTGACCGTGAAGCGAGCATAAAAACTGCTGGAGTCTGCGCGGCGCAATTTGGTTTCGCGCTCGATCAACTCGGCAGGCACCTCGCCGGACTCGGCGAGTTTCTTCAGGGAAGACTCCACGCTGGGCCAGTACTTACGGGAGACCAGCACGGTCACATGCCGGCCGACGAATTCACGGTGACTGTACCCGAAGTGTTTTTCGGCCGCGCGGTTGACGCCTTCCAGAAAGCCTTTCTCGTTAATGGTGAGAATGGCATCGGTGGCGTGATCCATCACTGATTGGAGTCGTTCGTTCTGCGCGTGCAGTTTGACGTTGGTCTGCAGGAGATCATTCTGCAACCACTGGCGGGTTTCAATCTCCTTGGAGAGATCCCGGTTCGCCCGGCGTAACCGTTGCGAGCGTGTCTGACTGATCTGGAACAGCATCAGCATGCCCGTGCTCAGCAGGGCAATGATCGAGCCGGCGGCGAGGACACCTTCCGGGATGGGGGAGCGCATACTGCGCATGCGGTGTTCTTCCGGCCAGATGATCACTTCCCACTGGCTGGAGAAATGCTCCACCGGGATGATCTCGGACCAGTCTTTCCGATAGGTGTCGTCCTGCGCATTGCGCAGCACGGTCTGCTGGTTGCTGCGAATCTCCAGCCCATAGCCATCCCAGATTTCCCGTCTGCCGATCGCTTCGACCAGCGTCTCCAGGCTGACCACTCCGGCCACATAACCGGAGAATGAGTTGCGCGTGAGAATCGGTAGCACGGTGATGTAGGCGGACGGACCATGCACGTTGGGTGCTGCCGCGGAAAGCATGACGCTGTGGGAAACCTCGGCTGCAACCAACAACTCGGTGAGGTTGCCAAACTTGCTGAGATCCATGTCCTGTTTTTCCTGGTGCGCGCTGAGGCTCGACACCAGGCGGATGCGGTATGCCGGGTCAATCCACAGCAGCGCCTCCAGCGCGGGATTATCCTCTACCTTGCGCAGCGCGATCCGGTTCCACTCGGCCAGATCCACCAGGCCACCGATCTTCCAGAGCTCTGCCAATTCAAACAGCGGACGGCTGCTGGTTTCGATTCTTCCGAACAATTCCGACTGAAATGCCTGCGCGCCGAGTTGAAAGTTGCGCCGGTTCTGGTCGTGCCGGTCCAGGCTCAGCACAATCCAGAAGCCCAGCGCGGTAACGAAAATCACATAACCAGCCAGCGCCGGCCACCAGGGCGCCCGCTGTTCGATTTCCAGGTTCCACAGAATGGCAATGGTCAGGAAGGTGAGCCCCAGGGCAAGTTGTGCACACCAGACATAGGGAGCGGTGGGTGCGAGTTCCGATTGACCGAGGGAAGCACTGCCGCCCAGTGCCTGGGTCCCGGCCAGCAACAGGGTCAGGGTGCTCAGCGCAACGAGGAAGGGCGCCTTGCTGTTGTCCGCACTGTTACAAGCCATGGCAAGGGCAAGTCCGGCAGCCACATTCCCGATCAGCCCCAGGCCGGCCATCACATGCCCATCGGCAACGCGCAGCATCTGGATGATCTGGACGCTCGCCAGCAGGGCAATGGCGCCACACAGGACGTTGATCACCATGCGCATGTCCGCGCGGGGTGTCAGCAGGATCCCGAGGCCAATCAGCAGGGACTGGATCGCGAGCAGTGCGTCAAACTGGTTGGCGTATTGAATGGAATAGAGCTGGACCGGGTGCTCCAGTACCCAGCACACCAGCAACAACACGGCGAGCGTGCTCGCCACAGCGCCGCCCAGCACCGGAAACGGGTTGCGCAGGTGGGTTGCGCCGGGCGCCTCAGGCGCGGCCTCGGACTGGCGGGTCACATGTCGTACCAAAAAATGAAAAAATGATCCTATTTCAGTACGTTAGACCAGCCTGCCCGCAAGCACAATAAGCAGCGGCTAGTGGCCTTCAAAGGCGCACAGAGCAAAGACCGGAATCTCGGAATCCTGCACCAGGGTCGAGCCCTGCAGATCAGGCAGGTCGATGATGGCGGCGGCCTCGAGAATGCGTCCCCCGGACTCCCGCAGCATCTTGCTGGCGGCCAGCACGGTGTGCCCGGTGGCGATCAGATCATCGAACAACACGATCCGGTCTCCGGGACCACAGCAGCCCTCCTGTACCTCCAGGCTGGTGTGCCCATATTCCATGGAGAAATCCTGATGCAGGGTCGGCGGTGGCAGTTTGTCCTTTTTGCGGACCAGAATCAGTGGCTTGTTGAGCGCATACGCAATGATCGATCCCACCAGAAAACCGCGGGCGTCAATCGCGGCGACCTGGGTGAAATCCACGTCCACGTAGCGCTGGATAAAA
>JBFKXW010000041.1:0-12638 GCA_041637915.1 Pseudomonadales bacterium
CTGGTGGGTTTGATCCTGGCGGCGCTGTTCGCCGCCACCATGTCCACGGCGGACTCGCTGGTACTGTCCTGCGCGGCTGCCGTCAGCCGGGATCTGGGTGGGCAGCGCGGCGCCAGCCTGCGCGTGTCCCGCTTGGCGACACTGGTCGTGCTGCTGATCGCCCTGGCGATTGCCCTCACCGACAATCAGACTGTGTTTCAACTGGTACTGATGGCCTGGGGCCTGCTTGGGTGCGCCTTTGCGCCGCTGCTCATCGTCTACAGCCTTGGTGGCCGCCCGACCCAGCCGGTCGCCATCACCATGCTGCTGGTTGGTCTGGGTGTCTTCCTTGGCTGGCGCGCGGCCGGGTTGGGCAGCGTGGTGTATGAAATTCTGCCTGGCATGGTGGCTGGCTTGCTCGTCTATCCGCTGCTTTACAGATTCTGGCCGCAAGCGGTCAGCGAACAGCGTGCCTGAGCCCCGGTTTTTCCTGGTTGCCCGATATCGGCGCGAGCGGGTGCGAACGCCGCGCTAGTAGCCCAGATTCGGTCGCAGCCAGCGTTCGGCCTGTTCGCGCGTCCAGCCTTTGCGCTGGGCGTAGTTCTCGAGCTGATCGCGGGCGATCTTGCCCACGTTGAAATACCTGGATTCCGGATGCGCGAAATACCAGCCGCTGACGCTGGCCGCCGGCAGCATGGCAAAGCTGTCGGTCAGTGACATGCCCACGGCGTCCGGTGCCTGCAGCAACTGGAACAGGATTTCCTTCTCGGTGTGATCGGGACACGCCGGGTAACCCGGGGCAGGGCGGATGCCCTGGTACTTCTCTGCAATCAGGCTGGCATTGTCGAGTGCCTCATCCGGCGCATAGCCCCAGAATTCCTTGCGGACCCGTTCATGCATGCGTTCTGCAAACGCCTCGGCCAGGCGGTCCGCCAGCGCCTTGATCATGATGGAGTTGTAATCGTCCCCTTTGGACTCATAGTCCCGAGCGACCTCGTCACAACCGATCCCGGCGGTGACGGCAAAGCCGCCCATGTAATCGTTCACGCCCAGGCCTTCCGGCGCGATAAAGTCCGCCAGAGACCGGTTGGGCTCTCCATTCCGCTTCATCTGTTGACGCAGATGATGCAGGGTGGCGATGCTGTTTTGCCGTTGTTCGTCCGCGAACAGCACGAGGTCATCCGCGTCACGACGGTTGGCGGGCCAGAACCCGATCACGCCCCGGGCGGTCAGCAGTTTCTCGTCCACGATGCGCTGCAGCATGGCCTGTGCATCCGCAAACAGGCTGCGTGCTGATTCACCCACCACCTCGTCGTCAAAAATCTTCGGGTACTTCCCGCGCAGTTCCCAGGTGAGGAAGAACGGAGTCCAGTCGATGCGTTCGACCAGCTCATCCAGCGGATAGGCATCGAAAATCCGTGTGCCCAGAAAAGTTGGTGCCGGCGCCGTCTGCGACCAGTCCGGCTGGGCACCTGCAGCCACTGCCGTTTCATAGGTCAGGTCCGGTGCCTTGGGTTTACGACCGGCATTGCGCTCGCGCACAGCGACATACTCGGCGCGGATCTTCTCTTCGAATGCGGGGCGCTGCTCGTCACTCAGCAGGGCAGAGCACACGCCGACACTGCGCGAAGCATCGGTTACATAGATCACCGGTGCGCGATCATATGCAGGCTCGATTTTCACAGCCGTATGCGCCTTGGAGGTGGTGGCGCCGCCGATCAGCAGGGGCAGGCTGATCTCCAGTCGCTGCATTTCGGATGCCACATGCACCATCTCATCCAGCGAGGGTGTGATCAGGCCGGAAAGGCCGATGATGTCCGCCTTCTCCGCCAGCGCGGTTTCCAGGATCTTTTCGCAGGACACCATGACGCCCAGGTCCACGACGTCGTAGTTGTTGCAGGCCAGCACCACGCCAACGATATTCTTGCCGATGTCATGCACGTCACCTTTTACGGTGGCCAGCACGATCTTGCCCTTGGCACGCGAATCCGCAGTCTTCTCCGCCTCGATGTAGGGGATCAGGTGCGCAACGGCCTGTTTCATGACGCGCGCACTCTTGACCACCTGCGGCAGGAACATCTTGCCGTCACCGAACAGGTCGCCGACCACATTCATGCCATCCATCAAGGGGCCTTCGATCACCTCGATGGGGCGGCTGGCCGCCTGCCGCGCTTCTTCGGTGTCTTCGACGATCCATTGATTGATGCCCTGTACCAGGGCGTGTTCCAGTCGCTTGTTGACTGGCAGTTCGCGCCAGGAAAGGTCTTCTTCACGCTTCGCACCACCGGTGCCGCGGTATTCCTCGGCGATTTCCAGCAGTCTTTCGGTGCCATCTTCCCGCCGGTTCAGGACCACGTCCTCGACCCGTTCGCGCAGTGACTCGGGGATGTCGTCATAGACGGCGAGTTGGCCGGCATTGACGATGCCCATGCGCAGGCCGGCGTGGATGGCGTGGTAGAGGAAGACTGCGTGGATTGCTTCGCGCACGGTGTCGTTACCACGGAACGAGAACGAAACGTTGGACACGCCGCCGGAGGTCAGCGCTCCCGGCAGTTCGTCACGGATGTACGAGCAGGCTTCAATGAAGTCCACGGCGTAGTTGTTGTGTTCCTCGATCCCGGTGGCGATGGCAAAGATGTTCGGGTCGAAGATGATGTCCTGCGCCGGGAAGCCCAGCTCGCTGACCAGGATGTCATAGGAGCGCTTGCAGATTTCCCTCTTGCGGGTGGCGGTATCGGCCTGTCCTTGCTCATCGAAGGCCATGACGATAACAGCGGCCCCATAGTCTCGGCAGAGTTGCGCCTTCTCGCGAAAATCTTGCTCACCCTCCTTCAGGCTGATGGAGTTCACGACGGCTTTGCCCTGCACGCAGCGCAGGCCGGCCTCAAGAATTGACCATTTTGAGGAATCGATCATGATCGGCACGCGGGAGATTGCAGGCTCGGAGGCAATCAGGTTCAGGAAGCGCACCATGGCGGCCTGAGAATCCAGCATGCCTTCATCCATGTTCACATCGATGATCTGCGCGCCGGCCTCAACCTGCTCGCTGGCCACCGCCAGCGCTTCCTCATACTGCTCATCGCGAATCAGGCGCGCGAACTTGCGTGAGCCGGTGACGTTGGTGCGCTCACCGACATTGACGAAAAGCGAGTCGGCCCCGATGTTGTAGGCCTCCAGACCGCTGAGCCGGCAGGCAGGTGGGATGTCCGGCAATTTCCGTGGAGGGTGAGGGGCGACCGCTTCGGCGATCGCGCGGATATGCTCGGGCGTGGTGCCGCAGCAGCCCCCCACAATGTTCAGGAATCCACTGGCAGCGAACTCGCCCACAACTGCGGCCATCTCTTCGGGCGTTTCGTCGTATTCGCCGAACTCATTGGGCAGTCCGGCGTTCGGATGCGCACTGACCGGGCAGGGCGCGTGCTGGGCGAGGTCGGCCACATGGGGCCGTAGTTCCTTGGCCCCCAGTGCACAATTCAGTCCGATGGCCAGTGGCTCGGCATGCAGGACCGCGTTCAGGAATGCTTCCGTGGTCTGGCCGGACAGGGTTCGTCCGCTGCGATCGGTGATGGTGCCGGAAATCATTACCGGCACCCGGAACCCCTGTGTCCGGAACAACTGCCGGACTGCGTAGATTGCCGCCTTGCAGTTCAGCGTATCGAAGACCGTCTCGATCAACAGGATGTCCGCGCCGCCCTCGAGCAGCGCGACCGCCGCCTCGGTGTAGTTGTCCGCCAGTTCCTGAAAACTGACGTTGCGGAACGCGGGGTTCTCCACGTCCGGTGAAATCGATGCGGTGCGGTTTGTCGGACCCAGCACGCCTGCCACCCAGCAGGGCCGGTCTGCCGTGCCCACGGCATCGGCCGCCTCGCGCGCCAGCCGGGCCCCTTCCCGGTTCAGTTCGGCGACCAGCGCCTGCATGCCGTAGTCGGCCTGGGCGATCTGCGTGGAGTTGAAGGTATTGGTCTCGACGATCTCCGCGCCTGCTTCCAGGTAGGCCTTGTGAATATTTCGAATCAGATCAGGCTGCGTCAGCGTCAGCAGGTCATTATTGCCCTTCAGATCCTGGCCCCAGTCCGAGAAACGGCTGCCGCGATAGGCGGCCTCATCCAGCTTTTCGCGCTGGATCATGGTGCCCATGCCGCCATCCAGAATGAGGATGCGGGAAATGAGTGCCTCATGCAGTGCCCGCTCGCGCGCGGCCTGCGTTGATCTGTTCATGGCTGGAATCCCTGTTTGGACGGGCGCAAGTATATCGGAAATGGCTTCCACTTCAGATGGGTGGGAACGCGAAATCCGCCCGCGCCCTGCGATACAATGAACATCAAGAGATTCCCAAGGTCCAAGGTTCCATGAGCGAGTACACCCCGAATTTTACGATCACCGAGAAGGCGCAGGCGTATCTGTCCGACCTGCTGAGGAAGCAGGAAACGGACGGGATGGCGGTTCGCGTGTTCGTGACCAAGCCTGGCACCCCGTACGCCGAGACCTGCATCGCCTATTGCAAGCCGGATGAACAGGAGCCGACAGATCTTCGGGTGGATTATCCCGACCTGGTGGCGTGGGTGGATGCGCGCAGCGAGAAATACGTCGCGGATGCACTGATTGATTTTCAGGAGGATCGCATGGGCGGCCAACTGACCATCAAGGCGCCGAACGCGCGCATGGCCTCCATCGACGAGGACAGCTCGCTGGAGGACAAGGTCAACTACGTCCTTTATAACGAGATCAATCCCCAATTGGCCGCGCACGGCGGCATGGTGACGCTCCATGAGATCGTTGAGGACAACAAGGCGGTCCTGCAGTTCGGCGGCGGCTGTCAGGGCTGCGGCATGGTGGATGTGACCCTGAAGGAGGGCGTTGAAAAAACGCTCTGCGAAAAAATTCCGGAGTTGGGTGGCGTGATGGACATGACCGACCATTCCTACCGTGAGAATGCCTTCTACAAATAAGCTTTGTGGCCGCGGGTTGCTGTCCTGGCCCGGCCGTTGCGTTGCCCGGGCGGCGACTGCTTGTGGGAGTGGATCAGGGCAGTTTTGCGGTATCTCCTCATTTTTTTGCGAATGGCGGGTGATTCCGACATCGCCTCTCCCCGTTTTCATGCCTTTGGCTGGCTGATTTTCAGTTTTTGGCGGGCGAATGATAACGAGGGGATGTTGGGAAATGTTAATGTCGTGACTTCTGGTAATTAGTCTAAGCGGTGTGTGCGGGGCCATGACCGACCGGTCGGCTCCGGCCTGATGAGGTGAGGAGAACGTGGCGAGACCTGCAGAGTTTGTTCGGGAAGACGTGGTCGAGGCAGCCATGCACCTGTTCTGGACGCGGGGCTACGAATCGAGCTCGGTTCAACAACTGCTCGATGTGATGCACATCAACCGCGGCAGCATGTATTCCGCTTTCGGTGACAAGCGGTCGCTGTTTGTGGAGGCGCTGGACCGGTACGTCGCCGATGGGCTGCAGTTTACCCGCGAATGCCTGGTGGAAAGTCACGACCCGCTGCAGGGGCTGCGCAACCTGATGGCCAGTGCCCTGATCGAGCCCTCCGATGAGGAGATGCGAAGGGGCTGTCTGCTCATCAATACCGTCATTGAGCAGGCCCATATCGACGAGGAACTGGCAGCGGCTGCCAACCGCCACATCCAGCAGTTTCAGTGTGGGCTGCAGTACTGCCTGGAGCGTGCCCAGAAAATGGGCATGATTCCGGAGAGTGCCGACCCGGCGCAGAAGGCCCAGTTTGTGCGGATGGGCTACATGGGGCTGCGGGTGATGCAGCGGGAGGGCGCCTCGCGCGATGTGATCGAGAAACTGCTGGACGATCTGCTGGACGCGCTGCGCTTCGGTACTGCCTGATCTCCTGCTACCCTGACCAGCAGATTCAAGCTGGCTGAATCCTTGGGGTATGCGCATGTCCATTCATAGAATCAAGTCGGTCTTCATCTCCGTCTACCTGGCTATTGCCTTCGTGGCCGCAGTACATGCCACCTGGCAGACATTCCAGGTGTCCGGAAACTGGCTGGGGGCCGCCATTTCACTTTGGGGCGTGCTCGCCTTCTTCATTTATATCTTTGTTGGAAACACCCCGCGTACCACCGCAAATCTGTACGGCATGATCGCCGTGGCCGCAGTGGGCGCCATGATTTCGCTGATGGCTCCGGCACCGGTCCCCCACACGGTGTTGCCGGTTGTGTATGCCTGGGGGCTGGGGTTGGGTGGCGCGCTCCTGTACGTGTTCTGGTACTCGCGCTATGGCCGGGGGGAAAGCGAGACGATTGCCGTGGGCGGGCATCTTCCTGATTTCGAACTGGAAGACGCAGACGGAAAAACGGTGCGCAGCGCAGACTTTCACGGCGCACCCACACTGTTGATGTTTTACCGCGGCAACTGGTGTCCGCTGTGCAGCGCGCAGGTCAGGGAACTGGCCGCAGAGTACCGGGCGCTGCATGAGCGGGGTGTCCGGGTGGTGCTGGTCAGTCCGCAACCGCATGGCCACACCCGGCAGATGGCCGCCCGCTTCGATGTGCCATTCCAGTTTCTCGTGGATGTGGATTGTCGTGCTGCCAGGCGACTGGGTATTTTTGCCGAGGGGGGAACGCCGCTCGGGCTGGAGGTGCTGGGGTATGACAGCGATACCGTGCTGCCCACCGTCGTCATCACGGACGCAGGCGGCAGGATCGTCTTCAACGACCAGACCGATAATTACCGGGTACGCCCGGAGCCGGAAACCTTCTTCCTTGCCATCGACGAAGCGGGGATCGCGACGCGCTGAGGCAACTCAGCGCGTGCGGGAGGGCAGCACGTCTTTCAGATGGTCGCGCATTTCGCGGATGCTCGATTCCGTCGTTGCCCAGTCTATGCAGGCGTCCGTGACTGACACGCCATACTGCAGTTCGCTCAGGTTGGCCGGGATTTTCTGATTGCCCGCTTCCAGGTTGCTTTCGATCATCAGCCCCATGATGGAAGTATTCCCCTCCACAATCTGACTGGCCACATTCTCCATGACCAGCGGCTGCAGCGCCGGATCCTTGTTGGAGTTTGCGTGGCTGCAGTCCACCATGATGTTGGCCCGGATCCCGGCCTTTTCCAGTTCCTGTTCGCATACGCGCACGCTGACCGAATCGTAATTCGGGCGGCCACCACCACCACGCAGCACGATGTGGGCATAGGGGTTGCCGCGCGTGCGAACCACGGATACCTGCCCCTCACTGTTGATGCCGAGGAAGCTATGCGGCTGGGCTACTGACTGCAGTGCATTGATGGCGACGGTCAGGCCGCCATCGGTCCCGTTCTTGAATCCGACGGCGGTGGACAGGCCGCTCGACATTTCCCGGTGCGTTTGCGACTCCGTCGTGCGAGCGCCGATGGCAGCCCAGGTGATCAGGTCCTGCATGTACTGTGGCGAGATCGGGTCGAGCGCCTCGGTGCCGGCCGGCAGGCCGGCCTCGGCAACATCCAGCAGCAGCTTGCGCCCGATTTCCAGCCCTTTGTCGATTTGGAAGGAGTCATTCAGGAACGGGTCATTGATCAGGCCTTTCCAGCCCACCGTGGTACGAGGTTTCTCGAAGTACACGCGCATGACCAGGAAGAGGGTGTCTGCGACTTCCTGTGCGAGCTGCTTCAGGCGGCCCGCGTACTCCATGGCGGCTTCTGTGTCGTGGATGGAACAGGGCCCTACCACGATCATCAGGCGATGATCCTTCCCATCCAGAATATTGTTCACGGTCTGTCGGGCAGCAGCCACGGTATCGTGGGCGGCTGCCGACACAGGCACGCGTTGCTTCAGTTCTGCAGGGGTCACCAGAACTTCCTGGGACTCCACATTCAGGTTGCTTAACCCGCTGGCCGATTCGTCTGCTTGCACGGGGACTCCGTTCATGGGTTTCTGTGAGGCGTAGATTGTACCGCAGCTGCGCAGATCGTCAGGTATCTGCGTCCCTATCGCGCTGATAGATGCGGCTCCTGTGCGTAACGGAGCAGATTCGCGCCGTCAGTGACGCATGAATCCTTCCGGGAGCATGTTGACCCGCTCATCCATCAGGAAGTTCATGTCCGGTGACAGAATCCGGGTGTAGCGGTCGAAATACAGGAACTGCTTGAGCAGCAGCGCGAACTCCCGTGGGAAGCGGATGCCATGCCGCTCGCCGAGCGCGATGATGTCCAGCATGACGCGGTTGATGTCATCCTCGTTTACGTCGCCCGTCATCAGGTTGTCCGGATCAAAATAGTTGAAGCGCTTGTAAAGCTCTTCCAGGTCCGCAGCGAGCCGGTCCACGTCGACCTTGTCCTTGGTGATGCCGATGGTGGCCATGGACTGCGCCATGGTCGGGAAGTCACCCATCGCGATGGAGGTCATGAAAGAAGCCATGGCGGTCCAGGTTTCCTTACGGATGCGCCCGACGATGCCGAAATCAATGAAGCCGATGCGTCCATCCCGAAGCACCATCAGGTTGCCGGCGTGCACATCCGCGTGGAAGAACTCACAGCCCATCAGCGAATCGAACCAGGTATTCATCGCGGTAATCAGTGTGAACTCCGGGTTGTCGGAGTACTTGCGGATGCTCTCCAAATCCGTCAGTGGCACCCCGTACAGGCGTTCCATCGTGAGAATGCGCATGGCGGAGGCATGGTGGTAGACCTTGGGTACGATCGCGTCCTGGTTTCCACTTTCCTCGAGGAAGCGGGCGAACGTTTCCAGGTTCTGCGCTTCCTTGTAGAAGTCACATTCTTCCATCATGGTCTTCTGGATTTCCTCGACGATGCCCGACAGCGAGGCACGGGCGGTCTGCGGCGCGACCTTCTCCAAAATCATGGCGGATACATACAGGAAATTGAGATCGGTCAGCAGAATGTTCTCCACGCCTGGCTTCTGCACCTTGATGACCACGTCCTCCCCGGTCACCAGGCGGGCCGCGTACACCTGTGCGATGGAAGCGGATGCCAGCGGCTCCGGGTTGATTTCAGTAAAGACAGATTCCAGCGGTTCCTTCAGTTCTTCACGAATTACCTTCTCCATGATGTGGAAGGGCAGCGGCTGGGTCTTGTCCAGGCAGTGCTGAAACTCCTCCACGTATTCCAGCGGGAAGATGGAGGGCGAACTGGCAATAAACTGCCCCAGCTTGATATAGGTGGATCCCAGCCGCTCGAAGGTCTGGCGCAACAGGCGCGGAGCGGGCGGACGGTTCCCCAGCAACCAGCGCAGGCCGGTGTCGGCGAGAACGCCACTGGTCTGCGCGACACGTATGGCGCCCTTGATGGAATGGTTGGCAAGCTTAAGCGTGCTCATGAACAGGAATTTCCCAACGGTAAATATAAAAAATCGCGCCATTATAGTTTGAAATCAGCAGCCTGCGTGTGACATTTGCCGCCAGTTCGCTGTGGGTTCCTGACAGGCTCGGCTGGTGAGCTCCGCCTTCGCTACAATGGCGGGCATGAATCGTCAGGTTTCCAACATGACTCGTCAGGCTCCCACGTTAGTCGTCTCGATCACTTCCAGCGCGCTGTTCGACCTCGCGGAGGGCGATCGTGTCTACCGGGAGGACGGGCTGCAGGCCTACGCGGAGTGGGCCCGCGCGCACGAAGACGAGGTGCTGGAGCCGGGGGAGGCGTTTCACCTGGTGCGCAAACTGCTGGGCATCAATGACCGCCTGGAAGGGCCGCCCCGCGTCGAGGTCATCCTGCTGTCACGGAACACGGCAGACACCGGTCTGCGGGTCTTCAATTCCATCCAGCATCATGGCCTCAGCATCACGCGCGCCGCCTTCTGTGGGGGGCAAAGCCCGCACCGGTATGTGTCCGGTTTTGGCAGTCACCTGTTTCTGTCGACGGAGCCCAGCGACGTTCGCCAGGCGCTGGAAGCCGGTCATGCGGCGGCGACGATCCTCGGGAAGCGTGCGCGCGATTGTGAAACCGAAGAACTGCGGTTCGCGTTCGACGGCGATGCGGTGCTGTTCTCCGATGAGGCAGAACAGATTTTCAAGAAGGAGGGCCTGGAGGCCTTCACCACCAGTGAGCGGGCTGCGGCACGCACGCCGCTGCAGGGTGGGCCCTTCAAGCCGTTTCTGGCGGCTCTGCAGAAGTTACAGGCCGAGTTTCCCCGCGAGAGTTGCCCGGTCCGCACCGGACTGTTCACTGCGCGTTCGGCTCCTGCCCATGAACGGGTTATCCGGACGCTGCGCAGTTGGGAGGTTCGGGTCGATGAGTCCCTGTTTCTGGGGGGCATGCCCAAGGCAGAGTTCCTGCGTGCATTCAATGCGGATGTATTTTTTGACGACCAGCCCATGCACTGCGATCTGGCGCGGGAGCATGTCGCCACCGGTCACGTGCCCCACGGCGTGGCGAACAAAGAAAACGCCTCGTCAGGCTGAACTGCGACCGCTGTCCGGGGTCGCCAATTCTGCGAGCCGTGCGCCGGCATCCTCGAGGATTTCCGTCACGATGTCGGCACCCGCCTCGCGCAACTGTCGGGCCTCGTCGGCATCCAACGCAAAGACGCTGATCAGCACTGTTTCGGAGAGGGTTCGCAGGGTGCGTACGACGCGCTCACGGGAATCCAGGTTCGGGAGCGCGATCACGACGCTTTCCAGATCCTCCAGAGGCAGGGATTTCCACATCTCCGGATCGCGCGCGTCGGCACACAGGGTGCTCCAACCCGACCGCTCGCAGCGATCCGCAATGACGGGATCGATGTCGATGCCAAGCACCGGCCGGCGCGCCTCCGCCAGCATGCGAAAGGCCGCCGTACCCGTGCGACCCAACCCGATCACCATGAAGCCAATGGAACCGGGCAAAGCCGGCGGCGGTGGGCGTCGCTCGCTGGAGACCGGCTCAAAGTGTTCGAGCAGGCCGGAAATACGCTCATACAGGTGCAGCACCAGCCGGTTGACGGGCAGGTTGATCACGAACGAAAGCGCCGTGGCGAGTGCCAGAACGCTGAGATAATCCGCACTCAGCAGGCCGGCCTGGTGTGCGGCGAGACCGCCCACCAGCGTAAATTCACTGTAACTGGTGAGCGTCGCACCCGCGATGAAGGCACTGCGGCGCGGCATGCCGAGCAGCGCCAGCAGGCAAAAGAACAGGATGGCCTTGAGGGGCAGTACCAGCAGGATCAGGGACGCCCAGTACAGTGCCTCCAGATTCGGCAGTCCCAGAATGCCGACCTTGAGAAAGAAGCCGACCAGCAGCAATTCCTTCAGACTCCAGACCCGGAACGCCACTTCGTCGGCTTTCGGGTGCCCCGCCAGCAGTGCCCCTGCGATCAGCGCGCCCAATTCCGCGCTCGCCCCAGCATGGTGAAACCAGGCTGACAAGCCGAGTACCAGCACCGTGATGTACAACAGGGACAACTCCGGAGATTCATTCCGTTCAGCGAGTCGCCGTAGCAGTGGCATGGCGACGAAAATCAGTGGCAGAGCCGCGAACAACCATGGGTTGAAATGGCTGTTGCCCGTGAATGAGAGCAGCGCCACGGCGACCAGATCCTGCAGGATCAGGATGCCAATCGCGACTCGACCGTGTGGTGAGCCCAGTTCGTCGCGGCTTTCGAGGTCCTTGGCGGCAATGACCGTACTGGAAAGGCTGAGCAGTAGACCCAGATAAAGCGCCTGTTGCAGTGCCAGGTGGAAGGACAGGCAGGTGATCACAAAAATGGTGGTGCTGATGACAATATGCAGGCCGCCGCCGGCCCAGACCTCCCGGCGGAGTAGGGTACTGGGGTTCAGGTGCATACCGACGGTAAACAGCAGGAACAGGACCCCCAACATGCTGGCCTGTTCCAGCAGGGGCGTCACGGACTGCCCGAGAAATCCAAGGCACCAGCCGGCGGCCAGATAGCCGACGAATACCGGTAGCCGACAGCGTTGCGCCAGCGCACCAAAGGCGCAGGCCACGATCAGCCAGGATAATTCCGTCACGGTGCGTACTTCCCTGTCCTGCGGGTGCCGAAGCCAGAGAGCTTAAAAGAATGCGTACTTCATCCCAAGCCCGAACAGGATGCTGGCCAGCAACGGTTGCAACAGACGGTTCGGCAGGCGGGTGCCCACCCAGGTGCCGACCACAATCGCCGGCAGGGAGCCGACCAGCAGGGCTGCAAGCAGGGCCCAGTCCACGTTCCCGAGTGCCACATGACCGAGTCCGGCGACCAGCGTCAATGGGACGGCATGCGCCAGATCGGTGCCCACCACATGGATGGACGGCAGGCGCGGGTACAGGATCAGCAGGATGGCGGTGCCAATGGCGCCGGCGCCGACCGAGGTAAGCGTGACCATCACGCCCAGCGCGATGCCCATAAAGAAAGTCAGGGGCGCCGCGTTACGCATTGCCCAGTTGTGGTCTTCCGGAGATGTCTCCGGCGCCTGCTGCAGTCGCGACCGGAACAGGATCACCAGGGCAGTCGTAATCAGCATGAAGCCGAGCGAGACCGTAAGGAGCGGGCCGTAGGCGCTGCCATCCGGAAAGTACTTGTGCAGTACCCAGACCGTTACGATGGAGGCTGGGATGCTCCCGGCACCCAACAGCAAAACCACTTGCCAGTGGATCGTACTCTGCCGCTGATGCATGGTGACGCCGCCGGCCTTGGTAATGGCGGCGTAGAGAAGGTCGGTGCCCACCGCGATGTGGGGTGGAAAGCCAAACAGCAGCAGGAGTGGCGTCATCAGCGAGCCGCCGCC
>JBFKXW010000042.1:0-12566 GCA_041637915.1 Pseudomonadales bacterium
CCAGGTGGCGTCGGGCATCGCGAACCTGCTCCTCATTCGGGCCGTGTTCAAGAAATTCCCGCAGCGCATCCTGGACCAGAGTGACGGCCTGATCAGCCTGGTCACTTCGCGTTTGCAGGCCGATGCCAAACGGGCCCTCCACCTGCATCGGTGAGAAATAGCTGTAGACGGAATAGGCCAGCCCGCGCTCCTCGCGAATCAGACGGTTGAGGGTTGAGGTCAGCCCGCCTCCGCCCAGAATTTCATTGCCGACCTGTAGCGCCACGAGGTCCTCATCGCTACGCCGCAGGCTGGGCATGCCGAATTGGATATGGGTTTGCTGCGACTCAAAGGGAATCTCCAGGGTGCGGCCCGCCGGGATGTCCGGTGCCTCCAGGTCGGGGGCGCGGTCGCCCGTTGGCAGCGCCAGTGCGATTTCCCGTGCCAGTGCCTGCGCTTCTTCCCTGGACAGGGCGCCGACCACCACGATGGTCAGGTTGTTCCGGTTATAAAAGCGTGCATAAAAAGACCGTACTGCCGCCGCAGTGATCTGCGTCAGTGAATCCCGGGTGCCACCCGGCGGGATCCCATACGGATGATCACCGTAGAGCGCCGGGTACAGTCGCAAGCTCAGTACGCCGCCCGGGCTTTGCTCCTGGCGTTGCAGCGCAGCAAGCATCTTCTTGCGTTGCCGCTCCAGCGCATCCGCGGCAAACAGGGGTTCCGCAAGAATCTCCCGAAGCATGTCGAGTGCCGGGTCACGAAACTGGTTGGCGGCCAGTGTGCGCAGTTCCACCACGCCCATGTCGCGGTGGCTGCTGGTGGAGAAGTCGGCGCCGACGCTCTCAAAGGCGCTGGCTACGCTTCGGGCGTCGCGACTGCGGGTGCCCTCGTTGAGCAGGCTGCTGGTCATGGCGGCCAGTCCGGGCAGGCCGTCGTCTCGCGCCGCTCCGGCATTGAACACCAGCCGCACGTCGAGAATGGGCACCTCGGTAGCCTGCATGAACAGCACGGCGGCCCCCTCGCTGTCCCAGGATTCAATCGCGAGCGCGCGCCGTCCATCGGGTTCCCCGGTGGTATCCACCAACTGGAATGCTGGCGCCAGCTTCGGTGCCGGCTCGGCGTCCCCAGCCGGTGCGTCCGGCTCGGCAGGCTGCTGATTCCTGCCGAGCAGCAGAATCATGAGCGGCAGCACCAGCACCAGCGCCCAGAGGAAGCGACGGCTGAAAAATCCCTGTCCCTGTTTCATGGCTGTGCCTCCTCGGCGACGGGTACCTCCGGCAGCATGCGCCCGGTGGTCAGGTTCTGGGGGATCAGGTAGCGTCGCGCGACGTTCCGCACCTGCTCGGCGGTCACCGCTTCGATGGCCGGCAGGTATTCATCGAGGACGCGCCAGGAAATCCCCATCGCTTCCAGTGATCCGATCATGTTGGCGCGGCCGTGCAGGGAGTCGTGGCTGAATACCATGCCCGCCATGACCTGCGCGCGCACGCGGGACAGCTCCTCTTCGTCGGCGAGCGTGCTTTGAAGACGCAGGACCTGTTCGTGCAGGGCGCGCTCAAGCCGTGCCAGTCCTCCGGCATCCGGCGGGTTGGGCGTGCCGGAAATGGAGAAGAGGCTGTCGCCACGCGCGAACTGGTCGTAGCTGGCACCGGCGCTCAGGGCCAGGCCCTGTCCGCGGATGAGCTCGCTCTCCACCCGGGCGCTGTAGCCCCCGTCCAGCACCCCCGCCAGCATGCGCAGCGCATAACTTTCCCAGGGCTGCTCGACAGTGGAGATACTCGGCACATTCCAGGCCAGGCTGACCTGGGGCAGCTGCACGGGCATCCGGGCCTCCAAAGTGCGTTCGCCGGGCTGACGGGTTTCCAGCAGCACAGGTGGCGCAGCGATCCGGCGCGATGGAATCGCACCGAAATACTTCTGGGCAAGCGTCAGGACCTCATCCGCGCGCACATCACCGCAAACCACAAGGATGGCGTTGTTGGGGGCATACCAGTCCTGATACCAGCGGCGCGCATCATCCGGGGTGAGCCGATCCAGATCATGCATCCAGCCAATCACGGGTTGCCCGTAGGCGCTGGCCAGGTAGGCGGTGGCCCGCAGCCGCTCGCGGAACCGCGCGGGCGGACGGTCATCCGTGCGCAGACGCCGTTCCTCCTTCACCACATCCAGTTCTTTTGCGAACTCGGCATCCTCAATCTGCAGGTTGGCCATCCGTTCTGCTTCCAGTTGCATTGCGAGTTCCAGATGAGGCACCGCGAGTTGCTGGTAGTAACCGGTGTAATCGGTATTGGTGAAGGCATTCTCCTGGCCGCCCACGCCGGCGATCAGTTCTGAGAACTGTCCGGGCTGCAGGTTCTGGGTGCCCTTGAACATCATGTGTTCCAGCACATGGGAAACACCGGTCCGCCCGGGCGGCTCCCAGGCCGAGCCGACCCGATACCAGACCTGGTTGACCACCACCGGTGCACGGCGGTCCTCGTGCACAACCAGTTTGAGTCCGTTTGCGAGGGTGAACTCTGTGGTGCGGCTGGCAAAGCTGCGCACCTCCAGTGCGGCGCAGGTGCTGCTCAGCACCAGCAGAAGCGAGGCGATAATTCCCTTGGCCATGTGCGATGCTCCGAAAACGAGGTGGTAGGATACCGCATGCGTTTGCCGCCAACAGGTGTGCGCGCGCTACCGTCAACCTGAGCACTAGGAACTCCGCAGATCATGAGCCTCCGCAGTCGAGCCCGGCATCGTTACGTTTTCTCTTTCCTGCGGAAACGCGCAGCGCGCCAGGCGTCTGCCACGTCCACCCAGACGCCGCTGCTGACTTTTGTCGAGCCGGTTGCGCGCCCGCCGGGCAGGGTGTTTCCCTTCCTGTCCGCGCGTGCCGCGCGACTGGCCGGGCCTGCGATACGCCGCCCGGTCGCGCCCACTGCGCCGCCCCAGACGGCTGTGCCCGCGCCGCCACCCGCCCCGGCGCAGCCGCTACCCGCTGATGCGCCGGCGCAGCGCGAGCTGCCGCTTACAGAGCCGCCAGCCCCGGTCACACCCGAAGCGCCGCCACCGGCTCCGGTTTCGGAAGCGCCGGCGCCGGTGGACTGGCTGGCGCGGATGCGGGACGGACTGTCCAGAACCCGTGAAAAGCTGCAGGATAGTTTCTCGGCCCTGTTTCAGGGCGGCGCGATCGATGAAGATGCTCTGGAGGAGCTGGAAACGATCCTGCTGACGGCCGACGTCGGCATGGAGGTGACCGAAACGATCGTGGAGCGGATTCGCGAGCGGGCTGGCAGTGGCGCCGACCTGCGCGCGCTGCTGCGCAGCGAGTTACTGCAGCTGCTGCAACCCTGCCAACAGCCGTTGGTGACTGCGCGAGCCAGTGACGGGCCGTATGTCATTCTGGTGGTTGGCGTGAATGGCGTTGGCAAGACCACGACGATCGGCAAGCTCGCGCATCGCCTGAAAAAGGAAGGCAAGAGCGTTTTACTGGCGGCCGGTGACACCTTCCGTGCTGCGGCGGTGGAGCAGCTGCAGGTCTGGGGTGAACGAAACGAGGTGCCCGTGGTGGCGCAGCAGACGGGCGCCGACAGTGCCGCTGTGATCTTTGATGCAATCGAATCCGGGCGCGCCCGGAACGTCGATGTGGTCATCGCAGATACCGCAGGGCGCCTGCATAACAAGGATCACCTCATGGATGAGCTCGCCAAGGTGGTGCGGGTGATCGGCAAAGCGGATGCGACGGCCCCCCACGAGGTCCTGCTGGTGCTGGACGCCGGGACGGGTCAGAACGCCCTGTCGCAGGCGAGCACCTTCCAGCAGGCCGTGCAGGTCAGCGGGATTGCGATGACCAAGCTGGATGGCACCGCCCGGGGCGGCATTCTCTTTGCCGTGGCTGGCCAGCTGAAAATTCCGATTCGCTTCATCGGCATCGGTGAGCAGGCCGAAGACCTGCGCCCCTTTGAAGCAGAGCCATTTGTTGACGCGCTGTTGGGTTAAGCGATGCAGGCACGGTGGCCGGAGTCATTGAGCGCATGATCGAGTTTGATCAGGTTGGCATGCGTTACCGCAATGGCCAGGAGGCGCTGGAAGGTATCACGTTCGTGCTGCAACCGGGGGAAATGGCCTTCGTCACCGGCCATTCCGGTGCCGGCAAGAGTACTTTGCTGCGACTCATTCTGGCGGTGCTTCGACCGACGCACGGTCGGGCCGTGGTAAATGGTCTGGATCTCACCCAGATTCGCGCCCGCCAGGTGCCACTGCTGCGCCGGGGCATGGGCGTGGTCCTGCAGGATCATCAGCTGCTGATGGACCATACCGTTTTCGATAATGTGGCACTGCCCTTGCGGGTCTCCGGCTATCGAAGCCGCGATATCGCCCGTCGGGTGCGCGCTGCGCTGGATAAAGTCGGATTGCTGGCACGAGAACGGGCGTTGCCGATGCAGTTGTCCGGTGGGGAGCAGCAGCGTGTGGGCATTGCACGTGCCGTGGTCAACAAGCCCCGGCTCATCGTTGCTGACGAACCCACCGGTAACCTCGACCCGCACCTGTCGTCTGAAATCATGCGGCTCTTCCGTGAATTCAATCAGGTCGGCGCATCGGTCCTGATTGCCAGCCATGATCTGGCGCTGGTCGCGCGCATGCAGAAGCGTGTGCTCACCCTGGAACAGGGGCGACTGGTCAACCAGGGCCTGGTGCGTGAGGGCGCGCCGGCGTGAGCCCGGGTGCTGTGCGACGCCAGGCGACCCGTGTTGCGCGTGAACAGCCGGCGCGCCCGGAGACACCCAGGGTGCATCGCGCTACCAGCGGTACCCCGCACGGGGGCGTGCGTTCCTGGCTATTGGCCCATGCCGATGCGCTACAGGATTCTGCGACCCGGCTGTTGCGCGCCCCGCTCTCCTCGACGCTGACCTGGATGGTGCTGGCGATTGCGATGGCCCTGCCGGGTGGCTTCCAGGTCTGCCTGGAAAACCTGCGCGCGCTGGGCGGCTACTGGGAGGGCAGCTCCAGGATTTCCCTGTTCCTGGGCATGGAGGTCAGTGAGCGCGATGGCCTGGGGCTGGCCGAACAGCTGGAGTCCCGGGCCGGCGTGGCCGGCGTGCATTTTGTCACGCGCAAGCAGGCACTGGAGGAGTTTCAGACGGTGTCCGGGATGAGCGGTCTGCTCAAGGAACTGGGCGAAAACCCGTTGCCGGCGCTCATCATCGTGCGACCGGCGGAGGGCAACAGCCTGGCGCAGGTGCGTGCCTTGCGCGATGAACTGGCCGGTCTGCCGGCGGTGGAAGTTGCCCAGTTGGACCTGGAGTGGCTGGCGCGCCTGCAGGAGATGATCGAACTGGCCCGCCGCTTCGGCGAGGGGCTGGCGGCCATTCTGGGCCTGGCTGTTCTGCTGCTGGTGGGGAACGCCACCCGCCTGGTGATCGAGGATCGCCGGCGTGAGATCGAAGTGCAGCAGATGGTCGGGGCCACCCGCGCCTATATCAGCCGGCCGCTGCTTTACACTGGCGCACTGCTGGGACTGGGCGGTGGTATTCTGGCCTGGTTGATCTTGGTGGGATTTTTGGCCTGGGTGGCTCCTCCGATCAATCAATTGGCCAGCTTGTACGATAGTGAGTACATACTTATTGGGCCGGGGCTGCCCCTCGTCGGGGCCTTGCTGGGTGGTGGGGCCGCGCTGGGCTGGGCGGGCGCCTGGTTGTCGGTTTCCAGGCACCTTGCGGCGCGAAACAGCGCTTGAAATGGCCGGTTTGGGAACTATTCTGACGGCTAGCACTCACAGTTGGAGAGTGCTAAATTGATGCCCGTGAGCAAAGATGAAAATCGCCCGAGGGCGGGCCAAACAGCAAGATGCCGGGAGGCATGGGGTAAAGAAAATGAGCAGCAATAGGGACCTGATACCCGCGAGTGTCATGGCGCCGGGGCAAAACTTCGACGCCTATCTGACCGCGATTCACAGTGTGTCCATCCTCTCTGAAGAGGAAGAGAAGGCGCTGGCAAAGCGGTTTTTCCATGAGCAGGACCTGGAGGCAGCCCGCCAGCTGGTGTTGTCCCACTTGCGTTTTGTCGTCCATATCGCCCGAACCTACCGCGGCTACGGCCTGCCGCTCGGTGACCTGGTGCAGGAAGGCAATATCGGCCTCATGAAGGCCGTGCGCCGGTTCAATCCCGAGGTCGGCGTACGGCTGGTGTCATTTGCCGTGCACTGGATTCGTGCCGAGATTCATGAATACATTCTGCGCAACTGGCGCATCGTCAAGATCGCTACGACCAAGGCCCAGCGCAAACTCTTTTTCAACCTGCGCAGTGCCAAGAAAAAGCTGGCCTGGCTGACGCAGGACGAGCTCGAAGCGGTGGCAAAGGATCTGGACGTCAGCCCGCAGATCGTGCGGGACATGGAAGGCCGGCTGACCGCGCAGGACGCCGGTTTCGATGGTGACGCGGATGACGAAGAAGCCTCTGCACCAGCGCATTATCTGCAGGACAGCCGATACGATCCGGCCGACCTGCTGGAAAACGAGGATTGGGAAGAGAAGTCCACGTTCCAGCTGATGAGTGCGCTGGATGGGCTGGATGCACGCAGCCAGGATATCCTGCGTCGGCGCTGGCTGACCGATGACAAGGCAACCCTGCATGAGCTGGCCGCGGAGTACGGTGTTTCAGCCGAACGCATCCGGCAGATTGAGGCGGGTGCACTGATATAGCTGCGCGGCCAACTGACGCTCTGACCGCGCGGGATTCCGGCTTTCCGTGGATCCCTGTTAGCATGCTGCCGTCGGCTCCTGTGCTCTGCAGGAGCCGAGGATGGCAACGGACAGCAGGATCACGATTTGAAAAACACCCATTTCGGCGTGGCAACGCTCCTCGCGTTGCTGTTTACCGCGACGTTCTATTTCGGACGTGAAGTCATCCATGTCGCCTGGGAACAGGATTCGATCTCCTGGCTGGAACGACAAGACGGCACGTTCCGGGTACTCGGCCTGACGCCGGGGCAGTCCTCTTTCGCGGATGCCATTCAGGAACTCGGCGGCGGCAGTTATTTCCTGCAGCGCACAACGGACGGCTTTGGCATCACCATGGAGTCGGCAAAATACCAGGACGAGGAACTGGTGATGACGGTGCTGGTGCGCCCGGATCTTCCGGTTGAACGCCAGACTGCCCTGCTGGTGCAGGCGCGCGCCAGTGGTCTGTTCTCCGAAGAGGCGCTCGCCAGCACCCGGATTCCCTTCACTACGGTGGCAGATGACAGCCTGAAACAACGGCCGGTGCGCGAAGTCGAAATCGTGCCCGTTTTGCCGATCGCGCATGACTACGTGCTGGAAGCACACGGCAAGCCGGACCTGTCCAGTGCGGTGGAGGGCCGTGAGGACGGCGCCGAGCAGGCCTGGGTGTACGCGCGTGCCGGCGCGATCGTTTTCTTCCGGGACAAGGAGGCAGTGCGTTTCCGCTATTTTGATCCCGCCCGTCTGCAGGGTGCTCAGGACCTTGCGGGTGTCCGCTTGTGATTCGTGCGCTGTGGGTGATCGCGGCCTTCAGCGGTTTTCTCGCGGTTTTGCTGGGCGCCTTCGCCGCGCACGGACTGCGCGGCAAGCTCGCGCCGGAACTGCTGTCCGCTTTTCAGACCGGCGTGCAGTACCAGATGTTTCATACGATGGCCCTGCTCAGCGTCCTGTTGTTGCTGATGCGGGTGGAGTCCGTCTGGTTGCTGACGGCGGCCGGGGCTTTTGTGCTGGGAATGGTATGTTTCAGCGGCAGCCTCTACATGCTGGCGACCACCGGTGTAAAATGGTTCGGCCCGGTCACTCCTCTGGGAGGGCTGATGCTGATGGCCGGTTGGCTGGCTCTGTTGATGGCGGTTGCACGTGACCTTCCGATCTCCTGAGAATGGATCAACATGCAGGTAATGGTGAATGGTGAGCCATGCGAGGTGGCTCCCTCCAGCAGTCTCGCTGATCTGCTGCGCAAGATGAATCTGGTTGGCCAGCGTTTCGCGGTGGAGGTCAACCAGGAAGTGGTGCCGCGCAGTCGCCATGACGAATTGCCCCTGCAGACCGGGGACCGTGTGGAGATCGTGCAGGCGATCGGTGGCGGTTGAAGCGCTCCCGC
Organism: Pseudomonadales bacterium; assembly: GCA_041637915.1. Classification (GTDB taxonomy): domain Bacteria; phylum Pseudomonadota; class Gammaproteobacteria; order Pseudomonadales; family JBFGWM01; genus JBFJWR01. The sequence continues at coordinate 8,065 of JBFKXW010000042.1, forward strand.
AATAGACGAATGTTCAGGATGCGCCGGCCGCAATAGCGATGGGCAGGAATCCTTCCGGAGGAAACATGGACACGCCTGAAACGGTGGAATCAGACGCCCACCAAGAAACCCGCAAGCGCCAGCGGAAGATGTTGCCTGCAGATACGCCGTTGCGGATTGCCGGCCGAGAATATGAGTCCCGGCTGCTGGTCGGCACCGGAAAATACTCAGACCTCAACGAAACGGCAGCGGCTGTCGCTGCCAGCGGAGCGGAGATTGTCACGGTCGCATTGCGCCGGACCAATATCGGCCAGAACCCCGACGAGCCCAACCTGTTGGAGGTGCTGCCACCGGAGCGTTATACAATTCTGCCCAATACAGCGGGTTGTTACACAGTGCGTGATGCCGTGCGTACCTGCAAGCTCGCCCGGGAACTGCTGGATGGTCATTCCCTGGTCAAGCTGGAAGTGCTGGGAGATCAGAAAACCCTGTTCCCGGATATCACCGCCACCCTGCAGGCCGCGGAAGAATTGGTGCGTGATGACTTTCAGGTCATGGTTTATACCTCCGACGACCCGATCATCGCCAAACGACTGGAGCGCATTGGCTGTGTCGCCGTGATGCCACTGGCGGCACCGATCGGTTCCGGTCTGGGCATCCGAAATCCCTACAACATCCGCATGATTCTGGAGAATGCCGAAGTGCCGATCATCGTGGATGCCGGCGTAGGCACGGCTTCAGACGCCGCGATTGCGATGGAGCTGGGTTGTGACGCGGTGCTCATGAACACGGCGATTGCAGAAGCGGCCAACCCGGTGCTGATGGCCTCGGCCATGAACAAGGCGGTCGCTGCCGGCCGCGAAGCCTACCTGGCCGGGCGCATGCCACGCCGTTTGTATGCCTCTGCGAGTTCTCCGCTCGACGCCACCATTTTCTGATCGGCAATTTTGACATGATGTACTCGCAGGACCCGCCCGGCGGGCGCAGTGCGCACCGGCGTGTGCGCAGTTTTGTGCTTCGCGAAGGCCGGCTGACAAGGGGCCAGGAACAGGCGCTGGAGACGCACTGGCCGCGCTATGGACTGGACTGGAACAACGCGCTGCAGCCGATCTCACCGGCGCATATTTTCGGGAATGCACAGCCGGTCACGCTGGAGATCGGCTTTGGTATGGGCACCTCTCTGCTGGAGATGGCGCTCGCTGCGCCGACGCGGAATTTTCTGGGAATTGAAGTGCACCGGCCGGGTGTCGGCCGGCTGTTGCTCGGTGCGGCTGAGCACGAAGTGACCAACCTGCGTGTGTTGACGGTGGATGCCATCGAATTTCTGCGCGCAGGTGTCGAGCCGGAGAGTCTGGATCGGGTTCAGGTGTATTTCCCGGATCCCTGGCCAAAGAAAAAACACCACAAACGCCGCATTGTGCAGCCTGCTTTTCTGACCTTGTGCCACGCGGCGCTGCGAGAGGGTGGCTGTTTGCGTCTGGCGACCGACTGGGCGCCGTATGCCGAACACATGCTGGAAGTACTGCAGGCAGATCAGCGATTCCGGAATGAATCGTCTGCGGCAGCAGGGTTTCTGCCCAGCCCCTACGAGCGGCCAGTGACCAAATTCGAGCAGCGCGGTCTGGATGCCGGCAGGGCTATTTTTGACCTGGGTTTTGTGAAGCGCTGAGCGTCACACCATGGTCAGCAATTCATCCAGAAACCGGTAACCCTGCGCAGTGGGCTGCAGTAATTCATCCTCCATCAGACCGCGTCCCCGGGCCGCTGTCAGAAACGACGTCAGTTCCGCGAATGAACGCCCCGTTCTGGCCTCGAACTGCGCCGAATCAAATGGCTGAAACAGGCGCAACTGGTTCATCAGGAACTCCTGGGCGCGCTCCTGCGGTGGCACTTCTGTCGCGATCCGGCCGGCCGGAAACTGTGTCGCCATGTAGGCATCCGGTTGGCGTGGTTTGCGTGTACGAAAGAGGGTGTGCGCCGTGGTGAGTTTGCCGTGTGCACCCGCACCGATCCCGACGTAGTCTCCGAACTGCCAGTAATTCAGGTTATGGCGGCAGCGTTTCCCTGGCCGGGACCAGGCGGAAATCTCGTAGCGCCGGAACCCGGCCCGTGTGAGGTGCCGTACACCCTCCAGCCACGCATCATCCACGCGTTCGGCGGCCGGCAGGCTCGGCGTTTTGGTGTAGAACACCGTATTCGGCTCGATGGTGAGCTGGTACCAGGACAGGTGTGGCGGCTGGAAGCTCAGTGCCGTGCGGAGATCTTCCAGCAGCAGGTCCGGGCTCTGGCCGGGCAAGCCGTACATCAGGTCGATGTTGAAATCGTCGAATCCCGCATCGCGGGCCAGTTCCAGGGCGCGGCGGGCGGCCGTACCGTCGTGAATGCGTCCGATCCCGCGGAGCAGCCTGTCATGGAAACTCTGCACACCGATTGACAAACGGTTGACCCCGGCCTGTCGATAGCCGGCGAAGCGTTGCGCCTCCGCGGTGCCCGGATTGGCTTCCAGTGTAATTTCTGCGTCGTCTGACAGCCGTCCCGCAGTGCGCAGATCTTCCAACAATACAGCGATGGTGTCGGCGGCGAACAGACTTGGCGTGCCGCCACCGAAGAATACCGACAGAAACGAACGACCCCCGATCAGCGCGAGCTCAGACTCCAGGTCGAGACGCAGCGCCCGGAGGTACTCGCGTTCAGGCAATGCACCGGTCCGGGTGTGCGAATTGAAATCACAGTAAGGACATTTCTGCGCACACCATGGAATGTGAACATACAGAGACAGTGGCGGGGGTGAGAGAGACGCCGCGCTCATGCGCTGCCGGTCAGCGCCTGCAGGAATCTTCTCGTGGCCTGGCCACGGTGGCTGAGCCTGTTCTTGGTGGCGGGATCCAGTTGCGCGGCGGCGACATCGGCACCGTCCGGTTGAAACAATGGGTCATATCCGAACCCGCCCTCGCCCCGCGGCGCGCGCAGGATGCGACCATGCCAGCTTGCCTCGCAGATCAGCGGCAGAGGGTCATCCTCGTGCATCACCAGTGCCAACGCGCAATGAAAGCGAGCGGTTCGCAGTGGGTCTTCGACGCCTTCCAGGGCGGCCAGCAGTTTCTCGTTATTAGCCTGATCACCACCGCCCCCGGCGTAGCGCGAAGAATAAATACCGGGCGCACCGTGCAAAGCGTCCACGCACAGGCCCGAATCATCCGCCAATGCGGGCAGGCTGGTATGGCGGGCAGCATGCCGCGCCTTGATCAGGGCATTTTCCACGAAGCTCAGTCCGGTTTCGGCTGCTTCCGGTACATGAAACGCCGACTGGGCCACGACTTCGATCCCGTGTGCCTCAAGCAGCGCGGACATCTCCCGCACCTTGCCCGCGTTACCTGTCGCCAGTACAAGTTTGTTCAGGGCTACTCTTCCTCTACCCAGACCTTCTGCGTGAAGGTCAGCTCAAACGATTCGGTTGCGCCCACCGGGGTGACTTGCAGCGCGAACCGATAAATCTCCTCGTTGGTGATCGCGAGTGTAGCGACGTAGTAGACCGCGCCGGTTTCAGAAATCTCACGAAAATCCAGCTCGCGCTGCTGCTGAATCAGATTGGTCGCTGTACCGGAAACCTTCGCCTGCACACCGGTGGGCAGTTTTCCCGCTGCGGTTTTGAGCAGGCTGACATTGATAAATGCTCGCCGGCCGCTGCGTTCGACCCCGTAGCTGCGTGCGATGTCCGGGTGCAGCTCGGTCGTGTTGAACACGATGTAATGGACCTGATAGTCGCCGAACTGCTGATACTGGTCCGCCCAGCAGGCCGGGGCCAACAATGCGGTCAGGAGGAGTAGCACTCTCATTTTGTGATCCGGTACATGGCAATTTGTCCTAGCAGGTTGGGCCAGAAGCGCAGATGCCAGCGATTCTGGTGGGATTCGTCAACGACCTGGCGGTCCAGCACACGGATACCCTTGTCCGCGCACAGTGCCTCGAAGTCCCGGCAGGTGCAGAGGTGGATGTTCGGTGTGTCATACCAAGCATAAGGCAGTGTGCGGGAAACCGGCATGCGTCCGCGACCGGCCAGGTACAGTCGACAGCGCCAGTAACCAAAGTTGGGAAACGTGATGATGCCCTCCCGGGCAACGCGCAGCATCTCATCGAGCAGTTCGTGCGGATTGCGGATCGTTTGCAGTGCCTGTGTCATGACGACGACGTCAAAGGCGCCGTCATTAATGTTGGTGACGCCGGCCTCCTCCAGGTTCTGCTCCAGTACATTCACGCCGCGCGCGATGCACTGGTTGATCTGCGCATGATCAATTTCAAGCCCGTAGCCGCTGACCCTCTTGTTCTCCATCAGGTGGTGCAGCAATTCGCCATCCCCGCACCCGAGGTCCAGCACGCGCGCCCCCTGGGCGATCCAGGGCTGGATGATTTCCAGGTCAGGCCGCATCGTTCACCTCCCGGTGCACGCGCTGCATGTACAGCCGGAATGCCTCCAGGTAGCGGGGCGCCCGCAACAGGAAGGAGTCGTGTCCCTGTGGTGCTTC
>JBFKXW010000043.1:0-12528 GCA_041637915.1 Pseudomonadales bacterium
AGATGCCACCGGATGCCAGGAGCAGGCAGGCGCTCCAGAAGCCAAAATCATCCCAGATCCAGAAAATCAGCCAAATCAGCGTGCTGACTGCCATGCAACTGAGCACGATCCAGCGCCGTCTGCCGACACGATCGGAATACCAGCCGATGAATGCCGGGCTGAATGCGAGCAGCAGCAGAGACAGTGCCAGGCAGTCAGCAGCCTCTGCTTCCGTGAGACCCGCCTTCTGTACCAGCAAGGGCAACGCCCAGATGCCTGCAAAGCCGAAAAACGGACCCACCAACGCGAATCCTGTCAGGAAGCAGAACCAGATTTCCCGCTGCCGCAGACAACTGCGTAAGGCCACGCGCACTGCGCCCGCCACGGGCACCGCCACGGGCTGATCCCGGCTGATGAATCCGCGCGCACCGGGTGTGTTTCGCACGAACACCAGAATCGCCAGCGACAGTGCAATGGAGAACACTCCGATCAGCACAAACAATGTGCGCCAATCCAGCACCTGCAGGGCCCACGCCAGGGGGGAACTGGCCAGAATCGCGCCCACATTCCCGATCAGGATGACCCAGCCACTCACCAATGCGTATTGCTCAGGCCGATACCAGGCACCTGCCGCCCGCAGGGTGCCCACGAATGCAAACGAGACCCCGAAGCCGATGATGAAACGTCCGACACTCGCCCACAACACATCCGGCGCCATGGCAAAGACCAACGAACCCAGACCACCGATCGCCGCGGACAGACTGACCGTCACGCGCGCACCGAGCCGGTCGGCAATGATGCCGGCCGGTATCTGCATGGCGGCATAGACATGAAAGTACATCGCCGCGATGCTGCCCAGCGCGACCGCGGAGGCCTGCAGTGATTCCGCCAAATGGGTGGACAGTACGGTCGGCGCAACGCGATGAAAAAAGGCCAGCACGAACGCACTGCTGAGCAGGGCGAAGGTCAGCAGGCGCCAGCGCTGAAAGTTTCCGGGTTCGCTGGATGCCATGGAATCCGCGCGCTCAGCGCTTCAGTGGAAACTGCTTGACGGTGGAGGTGCCGCGCGCAACCAGCCGGTCGTCCTCATCCAGCAGGTCTGCCTCCAGAAAAGAGATGGAGCGCCCCCTGCGCACCACCCTGCCCAGGGCGCGAAACGCACCGGGTCGCGCCGCCTCCAGAAAACTGACGTGAATTTCCAGGGTGGGCGTCGCGTACTGCATTTCCAGTTGCATGAACAGCGCATGCCCCATCACGGCATCCAGCATGGCGGTGACGAACCCGCCCTGCACCACTGTGCCATCGGTGTGTGCAAAGCGGCGGTCCAGCGCAAATCGCATCTCGACAGTGCCGGCCGCAGAGTCCGCGGACACCATTTCACCACCCAGTAACTCCAGGCAGTCAGGCCGGTGCGCATTGACCCAAGCAACTGCTTCTTCATCCGTCATGATGCCCAAGTTCTCCACCAAACCTCGCCTGTAGTGTATCCATGCCGACCTGAAGTGGATACCGAACTCACCCTGCCACTTGCACAATGCGCGTGGTAGTGTCTGAATCCGTCCGATCCGGTGACACACAGGGGAGCTCAGCTTGACGGGAAAAAGCATTCTGGTAACCGGCGCTGCCGCCGGCATCGGTCGGGCCATCGCGCGTCAGTTTCATGCCCATGGCTGGTTTGTCGGCGCCTATGATATCGACGAGTCCGGGGTCACCTCGCTGGCAGAAGAACTCGGTGAGAAGTGCGTGGCCGGGCGACTCGATGTCACCGAGCCGGCACAGTGGACCGCCACACTGGCGGCCTTCTCCGAGGCAGCAGACGACCGACTGGATGCCCTGATCAACAACGCCGGCATTTTGGCCTCGGGCCCCTTTGAGAGCATTTCGCTGGAAAAACACAAGGCCATCATGGACATCAATGTCTGCGGTGTGATGAATGGCTGCCATGCGGCACTGCCCTACCTGAAGCGCACCCCGAACAGTTGCATCGTTAACATGGCCTCTGCCTCTGCCATGTACGGGCAGCCTTCCCTGGCCAGTTATGCCGCTTCCAAGTTTGCCGTGCGCGGACTCACCGAAGGGCTCAACCTGGAATGGCAGGCGCATGGTGTACGCGTGGTGGATGTCTGGCCGATCTTCGTGCAGACCCATATGGTCGAGAACATGAATGCGAAGAGTCTCCGTGAAATGGGCGTCAAACTGGTGCCCGCGGATGTTGCGCACGTGGTCCAGCAGGCCGTGGAGGCCGGCCCCCGCAGCCGCAAAGTCCACTGGGTGGTGGGCAATGATGCGAAATTCTTCAAGGCGGCCATGGGCCTGCTGCCGGAGCGCGCCGTGCGCTTCATCAATCAGAAGATCACCACGGACCACTGAACCATCGTCAGCGGACGGAACCCATGAGTAACAAACCACTGTCAGGCTTGCGGGTGCTGGAACTCGGCCAGTTGCTGGCGGGTCCGTTTACCACTTCGATGCTGGGCTACTTCGGCGCTGAGGTGATCAAGATCGAACCGCCCGGCAGCGGCGACCCGATCCGGGGCTGGCGCAAACTGGATGATTCCGGCACGTCCTACTGGTGGCGCAGCATCTCCCGCAACAAGAAGAGCGTCACCATCGACCTGCGCGCAAAAGCCGGACAGGCACTGGTTCGCGAGATTGCCAGCCGGTGCGATGTACTGGTTGAGAATTTCCGGCCCGGGGTGCTGGAATCCTGGGGCCTGGCTCCTGCTGTATTGAAAGAGGAAAACCCCGGCCTCGTGGTCGCCCGCATTTCCGGGTACGGCCAGGATGGCCCGAATGCCAGCAAGCCCGGGTTCGCCTCAGTCTGTGAGGCATTCAGCGGGTTTCGTTACGTCAACGGCTTCCCGGGCGAGGCCCCGGTGCGTCCCAACCTCAGCATTGGCGATACGATCGCCGCACTGCACGCGGTTATCGGCATCCTCATGGCATTGCGTGAACGTGATCAGCATGGAGAGGGTCAGGTGGTCGATGTCGCCCTTTTTGAAGCGATGTTCAACCTGATGGAAGCCGTGGTGCCGGAATACTCCGGTGCAGGTGAAATCCGCCAGCCTTCCGGCACCACGGTGACCGGCATTGTGCCGACGAACACGTACCGATGTGCGGATGACAAGTACATCGTCATTGGTGGAAATGGAGACTCAATCTTCCGGCGTCTGATGGAGGGCATCGGACGCAATGATCTGGCCGTTCATCCGGAAATGGCCACCAACGCGGGCCGTGTAAAACATGAAACCGATATCGATGCTGCCATCTCGGCCTGGTGTGCCGGGCGTAGCAGTACCACGGCTCTCCGGGTGATGGATGAACAGCGGGTACCGGCCGGGCCCATCTATGATATTGCCGATGCATTCGCAGACCCGCATTACCGCGCGCGGAAACTTTTCGAGGCCGTCGAGGTGAACGGGAAGAAACTGGAGATTCCGGCATTGATGCCCAAACTGCAGCGCACTCCGGGCACAACCGAATGGGCCGGACCCGCACTGGGCGCGCATACCGAGGAGGTCCTCGGGGACCTTCTGCACCTGACGCCAGAGAAACTGGCGGCGCTGCGCGAATCGGGCGTGGTGTAAAAAAGCCCGACCGCCCTCTCACCCCCACCCACCTGCCGCACCGAGGTCGCTTGATTTCAGGAATGATCTATATACCATAGGGGGTATGGTATTTATTAAAGAGAGGCTGATGCGGTCAGAAGAAAAGCGCAAGGCACTCGGCACGCGACTCCGGCGCGTGGAGGGCCAAATCCGTGGCATCCAACGGCTGGTCGCAGAAAGCGATGACTGCGAGAAGGTGGCCCAGCAACTCACTGCAGCGCGCAGGGCACTGGATCGCGCCTTCTTCGAGGCCATTGCCTGCATGATGGAGCAGGAGCTGGGCGAGGAACTGGGTGCACTGGAACGGTACACCCGGTTGCTGGCGAAATATGGCTGAGCTACTCGCCGCAGGGTGCGGAGGCATCATTGGCATCGCCCTCGGACTCACCGGCGGCGGCGGTTCCTTGTTCGCCGTGCCTCTGCTCGTTTTGGTGATCGGCCTGCCACCCGGGCAGGCAGTGCCGGTTTCCCTGCTGGTGGTTGCGTTCACTGCATCAATAGGCGCAGCCGAGGCGATTTCCCGGCGGCTGATCGCCTGGCGTCCCACGCTGATTGTAGCGGTGGCCGGCGTGCTGACAGCGCCACTGGGACTATGGATTGGCAGCCATCTGGAAGCCTCTGTGCGTCTGGGCGCTTTCCTGGTTCTTGCCAGCGCGCTGGCGCTTCGCATGGGCTGGACGGCGCATGACGGCGCACCTGCGCAGGCAGTTCGCGCCTTGCCAGGAGCGGACCCGGCCGCGCCGGCCTGCCGCTACAACGCCGCTTCGGATATACGCATCACGCCGCGCTGTGCAGTCGCCCTCAGCGCTGCCGGCGGTATCACGGGCACCCTGAGCGGCCTGTTTGGGGTAGGCGGCGGATTCCTGATTGTGCCTGCGCTGCAGTGGGTTACGCAGATGGGCATGCACCAGGCAGTTGCAACGTCTTTGGTGATTATTGCCATGGTCGGGGGGAGCGGCGCGCTGGCAGCAGGCACTGAACTGCAGCAGGCCGGCACGGCAGTATTGTATTTCTGTACCGGCTCTGCGGCCGGCATGCTCGCCGGACGGGCGCTCGCTCATCATCTGGCGGGCCCCGCCCTGCAACGTTTCTTTGCTGTTTCGCTCGGCATCACCGTACTGATCACCTCGTTGCGCATGATGGAAGGACTCTGACATGTTGTTCCGACACTGCTTCGACGCTGGCAGGGCCACCCGTTCCTGTCTCCTTGCGGGTGCATCCGGCCGCGAAGCTTTGATCATCGACCCGGGTGCCGAACAGACTGGCACCTACCTGCGCGTTGTCCAGGACTTGCAGTCGCGCCTGGTGCGTGCCGTGGATACCCACACCCACGCAGATCATGTGACAGCGCCTGATCGTCTTCGCGATGCTACAGCCCGCATGACCATCATGAGCGAGAAATCCGCGTCAGGATGCAGCCCGGAAACCGCGCACGAGGAGACCATGCACAACCTGCAACTTCCCAGCCCCCGGCTGATGGACATGGCGATATCGGCCCACCGGGCCTGTGGCCAGTCATGAGTATCACGCCGCAATTCGATCCGCTGGCAGGCCTGGGTGGTGGCTTCCTGATCGGGCTTGCAGCCGTTCTGCTGCTGGCCATCCTTGGACGGGTTGCGGGCATCAGCGGCATGGTCAGTGGTGTACTCAGCGGCCCGGCACCGGAACGGGCCTGGCGCGCCCTGTTTCTGACTGGATTGCTGACGGGTGCCCTGCTCTATCACCGTTTCACAGGATCATTTCCCTTTGAGATGCGAGCCGAATGGCCGCTGATCCTGTTGGGCGGTTTGCTGGTCGGTTGGGGTACGCGGGTCGGCAGCGGCTGCACCAGCGGCCACGGAGTTTGTGGCATTGCGCGCGGCAGGACACGCTCCCTGGTCGCCACGACGATCTTCATGCTGACCGCCATGCTGACTGTGGCCGTGCAACGCGTATGGACGGGGGGATGATATGAGGTGGCTGATGGTGCTGGGCACCGGCATCCTGTTCGGACTGGGGCTGAGTTTCTCCGGCATGTCCAACCCGGCAAGGGTGCTGGGTTTTCTGGACGTCGGCGGTGAGTGGGATCCCACCCTTTTGTTCGTCATGGGCGCGGCGCTCGCCACAACAGCACTCGGATACCGTTGGGTGTTGCGTCTTCCCACGCCCTGGCTGGCTGACGGCTTTCAACTCCCGAGCACCACCGCGATCGACCGCCCGCTGGTGGCAGGGAGTGCGCTATTTGGCATCGGCTGGGGACTGGTCGGGCTGTGCCCGGGGCCCGCGGTCACAGCACTGGCCAGCGGTGCGCCGGAGGCATTTGTCTTTCTCGGGGCGATGGTCTGCGGCAACTGGCTGGCCGGGCGGCTGCCGGCCCGATAGGTCTGCCTGATTCCCCGTCAGGCCCAGAGCACTGCCGGAGAGAGCACTGCTTGCCCGTTCTTGCACCTGCCCGACGCCAGCGCCACTCCGCGCACTTCAGCGCATCGACCACGGCCGCTGCGACACCGCCCCAGCAGAGGAGGTTTTCCGGTCTGACCATGAGACGGCGCTCAAGCCGCCTTGCGCGTCAGCGGAAGTCGCCCGCCCGGGAGGATCCGTGGCGGGCGGCCCCGGTCAGGCGGAAGTCTTGCGATTTCCACCGCGCCCGCCTGCGGCAGCAGGCTTGCGACGGGCATTGGCGCCGCCACCCCGGCTGCGACGCCGCGGCGCGCCGGGACGACGTTCCGGGTTCGGTTTCGGCGCGCGGTTGGCCCGCGGTTCCTGCCGGTCTTCCGCCGCTACGGCCCGGGGCTGAAAACCATCCACAGACAGCTCCGGGACTTCACGCCGGATCAGACGCTGGATATCACGCAACAGTTTGCGTTCCGAGGCGTCCACCAGCGCAACCGCTTCCCCGGTCACACCCGCCCGACCGGTGCGACCAATGCGGTGCACATAGTCCTCCGGGACGTTGGGCAATTCATAGTTGATGACGTGCGGAAGCTGATCGATATCAATGCCACGCGCGGCAATGTCCGTCGCCACCAGTACGCGGGTCTTGCCAGCCTTGAAGGCTGCCAGTGCCTGCGTGCGCGCACTCTGGCTTTTGTTGCCGTGAATCGCCGCGGCTGTCAGACCATCCGTCTCCAGCTGCTTGCACAAGCGGTTGGCCCCATGCTTCGTGCGGGTGAACACCAGCACTTGTTGCCAGTCATTCTGCGAGATCAGCCAGGCAAGCAATTGCCGCTTGTGGCCGGTCTCAACGTGCACAACATACTGCGTCACCGTGTCGGCCGCCGCATTCCGGGGCGCAATGTCGATCTGCACCGGTTCATTCAGAAAGGAACGGGCCAGCTTTTCGATGTTGCCGGAAAAGGTCGCCGAAAACAGCAGGTTCTGCCGCTCAGCCGGCAATTGGCGAAGAATGCGCTTCACGTCATGGATGAAACCCATGTCCAGCATGCGGTCGGCCTCGTCCAGAACGAAGACCTCCAGATCCTCCAGCGACACATTGCCCTGCTGCAGATGGTCCAGCAGCCGGCCGGGCGTAGCGACGAGGATATCCACGCCCTTGCGAAGCAACTTGATCTGCGGGACGAGACCAACGCCACCAAAGATGGTGGTGCTGCTCAGGTTGAGCCCTGCACCGTAGGTACGGATGCTCTGTTCCACCTGCGCGGCCAGTTCTCGCGTCGGTGTCAGCACCAGCGCGCGCGGGTTGCGACCACGCCGGCGACCGCCCTCCAGATTTTGCAGAAGCGGCAGCGTGAAGGCTGCAGTCTTACCGGTGCCAGTCTGGGCAGCGGCCAACAGATCGCGACCGCGCAATACCTCGGGAATGGCACGTGCCTGAATGGGGGTGGCTTCTGCGTACCCTTCTTTTTCGAGCGCGCGCAGCAGGGGTTCGGATAAACCGAGTTCTTGAAACTTCAATGAATACTCCGGGAATGCCAGCGACGCTTTCTTGCGCTGCCCCGGTTCAATTGGCACGAATTGTTGGGAATGGGATGGGGGGAATTCGTCAGCACGATTACCCAGGCGCCAACCGGACAGCGCCACATCAGAGCGAGCACTATACAGCATTGCGTATCGGAAGCCAGCAGGTCGTGCCGCAGGTTCCGGTCAGCGACGCCACATGACCGATCCTACAGGACGCTCGGGCTGCGCAACCCCGTGGCGGCGTCCGCAACCAGTTCGCCGCGGATATCGGCGGTGTGCAGCTGGGGCCTCTCTAGTCTCTATTCCGCACCGCCCTCCTGCGTACGAATCCGGATCTCCCCTTCCAGCGTGCGGTGCACCGGGCACCGGTCCGCGATCTGCAGCAGGCGCTCCCGTTCCGAGGGGCTCAGCTCCCCTTCCAGGTGAATGGTGCGGAGAATCTCGGTGATCTGCCCCTCTCTGGTCTCGCAGTCTTCACAGTCCGCCGCGTGCATGCGGCGATGCCGCAACAGCACCCGCACCTGCTCCAACGCAAGTGATTTCCGTTCTGCGTACATGCGCAGCGTCATGGAGGTGCAAGCACCCAGCGCCGCCAGCAGCAGGTCGTACGGGGAGGGCCCGCTGTCCTTGCCGCCCTGCTCGATGGGCTCATCCGCCGCCAGCAGGTGGGTGCCAACACGAATCCCATTGCCAAACCGGCCGGCACCATTTTCGGCAACCTCCACCTGACCGTGCTCGAGCGCTGTCGGCATCACTCGCGCCGGCAGATAGCGCTCCACCCAGGCTGCAATCAGCCTTGCAACATACTCGGCATCTGCGGGCTTACGCAGCAAGTGGTCTGCCTGATCCAGGGAGACAAAACTTTTCGGATGGCGCGCCGCCGCGTAAATGCGCGCCGCCTCTTCCACCGGGACGACATCATCCACCGGCGAGTGCAGGACCAGCAGCGCTTTTCGCAAACGGCCGATATGTTCCGTGGATGCATGTCGCGCCAGATCCTGCAGCATCTGACGACGCACCGGAAACTCCCGCAGTCCGATCCGGACCATCGCGCAGCCCGCGGTATCAATTTCCGCCCGCGCATCCGAGAAAAGATGCTCAACATGCTGCGCCCGCGCCGGTGCACCGATGGTGCACACTGCGACAGCGGTCTCAATTTCTGCGGCAATACTCAGTACTGCAGCACCGCCCAGACTGTGACCCACCAGCACCTGCGGGCCACCGTGCGCTGTCGTGAGCCAGCGCGCGGCAGCACGCAGGTCATCCAGATTGGATGAGAAGTTGGTGTTGGCAAAATCTCCGTCGCTGTTCCCCAGCCCGGTGAAATCAAACCGCAGCACGCCAATCCCCTCCCGCGTCAGGGAGCGCGAAATGCGGGAGGCTGCCGCAATATCCTTACCGCAAGTAAAGCAGTGTGCGAACAGCGCCCAGGCACGGACCGATCCGACTGGCGCCTCCAGCAAGCCTGCGAGCGAATGACCCTGCTCGTTCGGAAAAGAAATTTTCGTCCTCGTCATGCGGGCGTGCCTCCTTCAGTGTCTGCTGCGCGTGTGGTCATTCAGTCTGCCCCCGCGCACAGGCAGGATGGGTCGGTGCTGGCAGGGTGTGTCCTCTGAACAATAGCTGTGTTCTGTAAGAACCGGGGGGCATGCGCCGTTTGGTATGTCTCGCGTGCGGACTGGAAACCGCTGAGGTGTCCACCGTTGTCGGGGGATGAAGGGGAATACATCCGGCTACCGGATGAGACGACTGCCGGTTCAGCGGTATCGTACCCGCCACCCTGCCACAGGGCAGTTGCGCGGCGCCGCTTCCAGTTCGGGCCGTGCGATCGGCCTGGAGACACGGGCATCGGCACCCGCGGCAATGCATTCCTCCCGCCCCCTTTCATCGCTTTTGCCGTCACCGCGATGACCGGGAGAGCCGCCACTGTTCGCTGGCCCGAAGCGCTGCCATCGCCCCGAAACCGGATGTACCTGGCATGATGATGTCCATGCAGACCACGTCCACCACCTCCTGACCGGCTGTCAGCAATCATTGCCACAGCCTGGAGTTCTCTCTACAGACGCTCACCGACCCTCGCAGGTCCCCGGCGCTTTCCGGCAGGTGCCGTTCGCGGGGAAACACAGCATCGAGTGCTGGTTACAGCGCCATGGCAAGCGGACTGCCTCCATCTCTCCGGAACCGACAGCCCCCTTCACGCACCCGGCAGTCTACGCTTTGTAAACAGATGCGCAGGCAACGCCCTGACCCCAGGTGCCTTGCAATGCGATTTTTCAGGAGTGGCCCATGACGAGTGAGCGTCGCGTCCTTGCTTTGTATGACGAGCGAATGCTGTTCCATGCCCCCGATACCACGCAGGCATTTCAGCCCGGGCGATTGGAGCGCAGGGTCAAGAAGATGCTGGCCAGTCTCGATTACAAGTGGGACTACCCGGAACACCCGGGACGCATCACGGCTGTCTGGCAGCGACTGCAAGAGGCGGCCATCCGCGGCGTCGAATTCCGGGCAGGTTCCAACGCGACCCGCGCCCAGCTCGGCCGCGTGCACACGAACCAGTACCTCGACAGTATTTTCGAGCTGCGCGGCAAAACGGTCTGGCTGGATGACGACACCACGGCGATCTCACCCAAAAGCGTGCAGGCAGCAGGCATCGCAGCGGGGACCGCGATCGACGCGGTCGAGGCGGTGGTGCAGGGCGAGGCGGACAGCGCATTTGCCATTGTGCGCCCGCCGGGTCATCACGCGGAACCTGCTCGCGCCCGCGGCTTTTGCCTGTTCAACAACGTGGCGGTCGCCGCCGCGCATGCGCAGGCCAAGCTGGGTTGCGAACGCGTGCTGATCGTCGACTGGGATGCCCACCATGGTAACGGGACGCAGGAGATCTTCTGGGCGGATGATGGCGTCCTGCTCTTTGACACACACCGGGCGTCCCCATTCTATCCAGGCTCGGGCCTTCTCCATGAGGTCGGTGCCGGGCTGGGCGCAGGCTACACCATCAATGTACCGCTACCGCAGGGAACCAGCGACCAGGCGCTGGTGCAGGCATTCAATGAGATCCTGGTGCCGGCAGCGAACCATTTCCAGCCGGACCTCGTCTTGGTTTCCGCCGGGTTCGACCCACACCCGCTCGACCAATGCATGAACATCAGCTACACCGGCTTTGCACACCTGACCCGGATCGTGCAACGGATTGCCGATCAGCACTGCAAGGGGAGACTGGCCCTCGTGCTGGAGGGTGGTTACGCACTGGAATCGCTCGCCCGGGGTGCCTGCGCGACCATCGAGACACTGGCGGGCACAGAGCCACCACCGCTGACCTACTGTGGGATGCGGGAGGTCGAGGAAGCCCTGGCATTCCACCGCAGTGTATTCGAGGACGGCGCCTGAAAGGCGCACCGAATGCGTTGGCGAGAGAGGCCTCGCGCAAGCCACTGGGAAAGTCCTGACCCACCCTCCGGCGCCGGCTGATGTCTGTCGCGTGCGGGGTTTTTTCACGCCGCCCTCGTGGTCGGCAAGATCACGAAAAATCCGTCAACCGAACCATTGATCTGCATGGCTTCAGGCAGGTTTCTGCCAGGCAGTGCCAGCGCTTATTCGGGCGGGCGGAATCAGGGCAAACCACCTGGTGGAGCGACGCAGCCAATCGGCCAGATCACCGGGGTCGGGGATATTCTCCTCCAGACCGCAGAGCAGGCGCTCATCCTGTGTCTGGCAAACTGCGCCCGTTGCCCGTGTTTTCCGTCCGTCTGACAGGACCACCGGGTGTTTCAAACAGTCGCACCAATCCGGATACATCTTTCCGTGAAAACGGGCGCGATGTTCACTTCGCAGCGCCATGGGCGCTGTTCGTCTCGAACCACCGGGTTCTTATCGGAGGACCTGCTCATCCAAATAAAAAAGGGCCCCTGCGGGACCCTTTGTCATTGGCGGAGAGAGCGGGATTCGAACCCGCGATACGCTTTCACGTATACACGCTTTCCAGGCGTGCTCCTTCAACCACTCGGACACCTCTCCGAAACCGATCCGTCGCCCGGCAGGGCTACAGCGGCGTTGAAGGGTCGCCAGCCGTTCCCCGCAGCCCCTGGGCAGTACGCGGGACGACGGTGTGAAAATCGTTAACCCTGTCAACGACAGGAAGCCGCGCACTCTATACGAGGTGGCAGGCGGGCGCAAACCAACGGGCGCGGCTACTCCTTTTTGTCATCATCGACCGGCGTCAGGGACAGGTTGGAGAAATCAATTTTAGGTTTGTCTCCGGCCGGCTTGGCACCTGCAGGGGCGGCCGGCTTCAGGGCAGGCGCGCCGGGCGCGGCCGGGCGAGCGGCTGCCGGGGCAGCGGCCCCATCGGCGACCGGCTTGGGCCGGTTCAGGGCCGCTTCGCGGGCGGCGGCCTTTTCGGCCTCTTCCTGCGCCCGCTTTTCAGCCATCTTCTTCTGGTTCTCCTCCTCCTGCAGCGCCGCTTCGTCCTCGTCGTCACTGACCATGGAGAACTTGTCCTTGCCGTCGTCGCCACCCACTCCCTTCTTGAGTCGCATGCGCAGCGCGAGGTTGTTCTTTGAGTCAGCGTTCTTCAGGGCTTCCTCGTCAGAGATACGGCCTTCATCCCAGAGGTTGTACAACGCCATATCGAAGGTCTGCATGCCGATGTTGCCGGATTTCTCCATGACGGGCTTGATGTTATCCACCTCCCCCTTCTTGACCAGGTCCGCGACCCGCGGAGAATTCAGCAGAATTTCGATGGCTGCAGCCCGTTTGCCGTCCGTGGACGGCACCAGTCGCTGCGAAATGATGCCCCGCATATTCAAAGAGAGGTCCATGAACAGCTGCTGGTGACGCTCCTCCGGGAACATGTTGATGATCCGGGTGAGCGCCTGGTTGGCGTTGTTGGCATGCAGTGTCGAGACACACAGGTGACCCGTCTCGGCGAACTCAATGGCGTGTTCCATGGTCTCGCGATGACGGATTTCGCCGATCAGGATGACGTCCGGCGCCTGCCGCAGGGTATTGATCAGCGCGTCCTCGTAGCAGAGCGTATCCACCC